>NZ_BKZR01000012.1:0-77919 GCF_008974225.1 Weizmannia acidilactici
AAATCCTGCCCCTGTTGCACAGGGACAGGATTTTTTTAATACACAATTACCGGTTCGTTTTGTTCAAGATTGTCATAAACGGATTTCATCACACTTGGCGGCGTGTTCACGCATCCGCCTGATCCGTGCTTCAAGTAGGCATCCATCGCCCAGTTTGTACGCCAGCTTGCATCGTGGAAGCCGACGCCGCCGAGTGTGAACGGAGCCCAGTATTTGACCTTGATAGAGTAATGCGGATTTCCCGCCTCGCTGCCTTCTAGGACGGACGGCGATTGCTTATACTCGATATACCAGACCCCTTTTGGCGTATCTTCATGCGTGTCATGCCTCCCGGTTACAACACGGGTTGTCACTTTCAGCTTTCCATCCTTATAAATCCAGATCCGCTGGTCATTGATTGACACTTCCGCATATGTATCGCCAATGCCGTTATTCGTTAAAACGTGGTACCCGACACCGATCGTGCTGTAGCCTTCCCCGTAAATATAATAAGCTTTTACCGATTTTCTGCCGTTTTGGAAAGCTTTCGCGATCCGTTCCGCTTCTTTATCGGTATCGATCGCCCAGCCGTATGACTGCCCTTTCACCGAAATGACAGAGCCGGAATGCGTTTTAAACGTATAGTTTTTATGCAGCGTCGATTTCTCCTTGTTCAGTTCCTCCAGTTTTGTTTTGATGCCGGATGTATCGATGGTGAGTTTCATATTTTTCGATACCGAAGCATTTTTGATCAGATCGCTTGCTTTAAACGGAAAATTCTTCTCCTGCAGCACGTAATTGACCGTCTGCTGCGATAGTTCCTCAAGCTTTTGCTTTTCCTGTTTTACTGTCTGGCTGTTTTCGCGGACCGGCTGGAGTCGGGCGGCTTTCAAATGGATTTCGCTGTTGTATTTTTGTTTGTCATATTCTTTTAAAATTTCCGCAATATCATATTGGTTTCCTTTTTTGCTTTTGGATACGCTGATTTTGCCATCTTCCATATAGGCCTGCGCGTCTTTCGGAGCCTGTAGATTTTTGTTCAATTGCTTCAATTGGTTTGATACTTCCTGCTTCAAGGTAACACTCCGGTAACGGTCCGCCCGCTCAGGCATGATCGTGTAGTTCTTTTCTTTAAAGGACGGGACAAATGTGCGCTGTGAATGGAAAACGCGTTTCACCTCCGCAAGATCACTGTCTGTAAAGCTTGCTTTTGTATCTTTACCGTCCACCAAAACTTTGTTTCCGACATACACTTTATTTGTTAAATCCATGGACTTTAATTTTTTCAAGGCCTGTTCAGCGGTCAAACCGCCCACTTTGACGCCGTTGATTTTGATATGCGGATTGAAACGGGTGGCCTGGTAATAGCCCGCCCCGCCTAAAAGTACGAGAATAAGTGCGGCAATGCTGCCAACGAGAATGGCTGTCTTCCTGCTTATGGCCGATCACCCCAATAAAAATAATTTCTATTACGAATAGATTGCGTGATTTACATATAACATATATGAATCGGCCGGATTTCACAAGAAGTTTTTCTCATTTAAGAAAACGTTCACGGCCCGCATGAAGTTTGCTGTATAAGTAAAATGCAGGTTTCCGCCATTTTTCTGCACTGGGCGAATTACTTCTTCAAAAATTTCGTAGATCGACTGGAGTTTCCCAGCGAGCACCTCTAAATCTGACAGATCGTGAACTGCCTGAATGCAATCTGCAATTTCTGTTTCATACGCGTCCGGCCCGTAACCGAGCGGATCCCATGAAAATCATTCACGTAATTTTACATTGGTTTCATGCATGTTCATGTCCATCACCTGAAAACAATGCTATGGGCTTTTTCCTATAAAAAATGCACTAATGCAGAAAGCGGTTTTTCTTCAGGATTTCATCTTCTATTTTTTTCGCTTTCTCCATCTGCTTCCGGTTAACCTTTTGAATGGCGAAAAAGGCGAGCACCGCGAGTATCACAAAAAAGGACAGCGAAATAAAAGCCGGAATGTAATATTTTTTATCGTGCGGAAACTCAACTAAAAACCCAAAAATAAAAGGAACCACGGCATTTCCCCCTTTGGCAGCGATTACCCCCATTATAACAGCCAGTGTACCCGATTGAAAACGCTAAAACAGCGCCGCATTCAATTGCTGCGGCGCTTCCCTTTTTTTACCGGACTGTCATTTTTTCAATCATGACATCGTGCAGCGGCTTATCGTACATGCCGGTCCGGACACTTGCAATTTCGTCCACGACATCCATGCCTTCAATGACCTGGCCGAACACGGTGTGGCGGAAATCAAGCCACGGAGTGCCGCCTTTTTCCATATATGCTTCCACGATCTCAGCCGGATAGCCTGCCTGTTCCATCTGCCCTTTCAAACTTGGATCAACCGTTTTGCTTTGGACGATGAAAAATTGGCTTCCGTTCGTATTCGGGCCGGCATTGGCCATCGACAACGCGCCGCGGATATTAAACAGACGTTGCGAAAATTCATCTTCAAAAGGGGCGCCGTAAATGCTCTCGCCGCCGGTCCCGTTTCCTTCCGGATCGCCACCCTGGATCATGAACCCGTTAATCACGCGATGGAACGTCAAGCCGTCATAATATCCGTTTTTGCTGTGCTGAACAAAATTTTCAACCGTCTTCGGCGCGAGTTTCGGAAATAATTTGATCGTGATCGTCCCCATATTCGTCTGCATGTCGACGACCGTTTCGTTTTCCTGCACTTCCGCCGTTAATTGCGGATATATCGTTTCTTCTGTCATAGATTGATAAACCTCCATCCGTTTCATTCACTGCTCTTGTTTAACTTTACTAAAATCAGCCCGAAAAGTCCAAAGGAAAAAACGGATTTTTTTCTTTTGCTTCTTTCCCGTATTTTTCCCATAATGATATATAGAAAAAAGCAAGGGGGAATTGGAGTGGACATTGGCGATTTCATCGTAACAACAAAGAAAACGGGAAAATATATCGGGGAAATTACGCAAGTATTCCCCGACCATTACGTGTTTAAAACGCTGGCCGTTTTGAAACATCCCGCCCAGGGGGATCTGCATCATCCGAATGAAGGGGACGTGCCGTTTTTCCATGAGCGGAAAGCGCTTGCCTACGGGGAACAGGCGAATATCCCGTTGAAAACAGCCAAACCTTACAGCGGCGAAATCCCGGATTACACCGAGTCGTTAAGAACGGCTGTCCACGGGCTCGTGGAAAAACTCGAAAAAGAAGATACACTCTACAGCCAAAAAAGCATCGCAGCATTAAAAAACTTGATGAAAGAATATGGGATTTAAGCTGGCAGCCGGGATCTTTCGGAAAGGTCCCGGCCTTTTTTATCGTTGCCCGCGGCTTCTTCGTATATCGGGAAGTAAAATAAACATGATTTTTGTCAAAAATCCTTCAAGTTTCCGCAAGACGGTTTTGTTGAACTTTCCGACATAGGTTTTATAATAATATTTAGGTGAACGAAATATTAATACAATACACTTTTAGTGTGCTTATATATATGAAGGAGGCGGTTACCCATCCAGATGACTCAGGAAAAGCGTAACTTGTATATTATGCTCGTTTGTAATTTTCTCGTTGGCGCAAGCATGACGATGATTATTCCATTTTTATCGCTATATATTAAAACGTTCGGACATTTCAGCGATGTGTATGTCCAACGGTGGGCCGGCTATATTTTCGGCGTCACCTTTTTGGTCGCTTTCATCATGTCTCCGGTATGGGGCAGAATCGGCGACAAGTACGGCTTTAAACCGACACTCGTCATTACCGGCTTCGGCATCGCCGCAAGCATTTTTTGCATGGGGCTGGCCAATAACGTTATCTCCCTGTTTATCACCCGCTTTTTTATGGGGATTGTGACCGGTTTTATCCCGACTTCGATGGCTTTGATTTCCGCGCAGACACCGAAAGAAGAGGCAGGGAAGGTGCTCGGCACATTGCAGATGGGCAATGTTTCCGGCAGTTTGTTCGGACCGATGATCGGTGGTTCAATCGCCGACAGCTTTGGCTTTAAATATACGTTTATCATCACAGCCGCCACCATTTCTATTGCCGCGCTCGGCGTTGTATTCGGCATTAAAGAAAAACGCCGCGAGCCGGTACAGAAAAAAGCGGCGCACGTTTCTTCCATCGACGTGCTGAAACGCATTGTCAGCCACCGCATTTTGATTACCGTTATGGTGATTGCCCTTTTGATCCAGATGGCCAACTTCAGCGTCCAGCCGTTACTGGCACTGTATGTAAGCCATTTAACAAGCGCCGGCAATGTCGCGCTCCTTTCCGGCATGGCGTTTTCCGCAACCGGATTCGGTAATCTCCTTTTGACAAGGCAGTGGGGGGCGCTTGGCGACAAATTCGGGCATGCAAAAGTGCTACTTGTTTTGCTTGTTTTAGCCTGTGCCTTTATGGTTCCGCAGGCGCTTGTGAACAATTTATGGGAACTCATTATTTTGAGATTCCTGTTTGGGATGGTGGTCGGCGGCATGAACCCGAGCATCGTCGCATTTATCCGCCTCGAAGCGCCGCTCAGTATGCAGGGGGAAGTACTCGGTTATAACCAAAGTTTCCGTTTCCTCGGCAATGTGACGGGGCCGCTGCTTGGCGGTTATGTATCCGGCATTTCTGGCATTTCGTCCGTTTTCTATGTCACCGGGATATTGTTTATTTTTGCGTTTGTGCTCCTCTTTTTCAGCGTAAAATCCGAGCAGCGCCGCCAGCTGCAGGAAGGGCTCAACCAATGACCGAAAAGTCAGCATCATCTATTTAAAAGGCTGCAGGCTAAGCATACCTGCAGCTTTTTTCATTTTTCTTTTTTCGGCACAACCGCAATCGTGCACCGCGATAAGCAAATCAAATTTTCTTCTTCATCCATGATTTTAATTTCCCACACTTGGGTGTTTTTGCCCCGGTGCACAACTTCTGCAACGGCCTTCACGGTGCCGTCCCGTTTGGAGCGGATGTGGTTCGCATTGATTTCAAGTCCGAAGCAAACCTCTTTTTCCAAATCAATCAGCATGGCTGCCCCGAGGCTTGCCGCCGTTTCCGCCAATGCGACAGAAGCGCCGCCGTGCAGGTACCCGAGCGGTTGCCTCGTTTTTTCGTTCACCGGCATGGTTGCCACCACTTTTCCCGGCTCCATTTTTACAAGTTTGATCCCTAAAGCACCGATCAATGTGTTTTCCAGTTCCAATTTCTCGTTCCTCCTTTGTTTCGGATTGTCCATACATCTTCCGCGCCTTCTTTTCATAATATGTAAAAAATTTGTTTTCCGCCAAAGAAAGAAGGTGAGAGTATGTACCCCAATCCGTATCATCGTTACCCTTCCATCCTTTCATACTATTCCATGCCTTTCCGCCAATATCCTGCCGTACGCCCGAAAAAATTTATGGATACCGCTTTGCATATGAATGAACTTTTATCCGATGCACAGCTGGTTACAAACCGCATTTTACGATCTGCCCCTTTTGCCGGCCAGCTGATGGAAGCGGCACAAAAGTCCAATATGGCACAGATCGGGCGCCTCCTTGCAGGAACGGGCATCAAACATACGCCGCGCGTTTTCTATTCGCCGGACGGACTCGTGCTTGAATTTGCCCATCAAACCGGCCACGATCCCGAGCCATGTTGTGCCATTCAGATGAAAATGCGCTGGTCATAACAATTAACCCCGCTTTCAATAGACAAAGCGGGGTAAAAAATTTAATACGGATAGTAAGGAAATGGCGGGTAGGCATATGGAACCGGCGGATACAGAAAGAACGGGCGCGGCCTCACCAGTGCGCCGCCAAGCAGCCCGCCGAGAAAACCTCCTAAAAGCGGGGCCCCGAAAAACGGCGCGAGACGGGAAGGATAATGTACATGTGAATTCATTCAACTACCTCCTCTCTTTCTTGTTTTAATTTATGCATCCCGCTTAGGTTGGACTGGGCGCTAGGCAGGCGATGCTTTTTGCTGTTTCTTTTTCTTACGCCTTTCTTTCCATAAAATAATAAGAAGGCTGAGCAGCGGAAATGCCACTTGCGCCGGAAAATGGAACAGGATAGGAACGACTTTGAGCCCTTCATTGATATGTTCCGCATAAGTAGATGCGATCATAAGAGAAGCGCACAGCATAATGAAGCCGAGCGGATACACGGTTTTCTGGTAACCATCCACTTTAAATAGCTCCGTAAAAATAACACATGCCGCATAAAAGAAAAGGGTGACTTTAAAAAAACCGCCAACAATTAGCGCAATCATAAAAAATACGTCGAGCCTTTCCAAAAAATGGGCAAACTGTATTTCCCGGATGGTCGAAAGAAGCGGAAACGGGGAGCGCTGGATCGTCTCTGCGCCAATCACGGAAATATTGATCAGCATGGAAAATACCAAATTCGTCCCGCTTAGTAATATTGCGGACAGCCCGGCAATTTTGACTTTCTTCGAATGGTTTACAAGTGGGAGAATGCTGAAAAATACAATCGTTTCCCCAAAAGGGACATAAATCGTTTCCGTGATCATCGATTTTAACACGGGCATGACTCCGCTTTCAAGTACCGGCTTCAGATGATTCAGATTAATGAGCCGGGATACGATGATCAACACAAATCCCGTGATCGCCATGATATAGTAAAATATGAAAAAAATTTCCCCGGTTCTTGCGATCACTTCAATTCCTTTTTTTACGGCATAAATGATGCAAAAAGCCATAATGGCGTTAATAATAAACAGCGGAAATTCCGGATAGGAAGTAATGATCAGCATTTCCCCGAAATCGCGCAGTACCCTGGCCGACAAATACAAAAAATATATGCCAAAATTAAACCCGAATATCCATCCAAGAAACTTCCCATATACGGCTTGCAGGCTTTGGACCGGGGATAGATCCGGGTAAAAGGTAAAGATTTTATAATAAAGATAAAACAGGAAAAAGCCCATGCACATGCCGCCGAGAATGGCCAGCCATGCATCCTGTTTTGCGCCGCTCCCAATTGCAAGTAGAAGCGCGCTGCCAAGTTCAAACATAAAAATCATCACAAATAATTGGTAAGGTGAGATTTTTGCTTTTTCCATATATCACCAGGCCTTGCTATTTTAAATTTGAATGGAACGGATCCGTCCTTAGTTCCGAATTGCTGATGATCACATTCGAATGCACGTTTACTTTTAAGTTGGCAAACCCTTTTTCATTCCAATGGTTCTTCATTTTTTTCCATTGCTTCGGATACTGCTGGTGGATCATTTGCCCAAACCCGAATACATCACATTTTTCCTGCTGCATATAGCGGATTCCCTCGTAAATTTGCTGCTCGGCTTTCTTTTCATAAGCTTTTTGAAGCCGGCCGATCATTTTCATATCCATTACTTTCATGGGCACATCCACTTCATAAAGCTGCCCCTGAAATGTAATATCGATATTCATTTCCGGTTTGCCGTTTTTCATCACCGGCTTTATGTCTACATTTGTTTTTATTGTCCGGATATCAACCGCATCCGGATGATGGTTCCAGTCGAGCGTTAGGGAAGTGATATTTGTCTTCTTGAGCAGCCATGTAATGACGCGTGCTTTGTTTCCGTCAACCCAGCCAATCAATTTGCCGTTTTTTATGATGCCGATTGCCGAGCTCATTAAATATGCCGATAAAGCGGTCTGGTTTAAGCTATCCTGCATTTTCCCTTTTTCCGGATCCCCGATTAGTTTAATGCTGCCAACTGCCGCTTCTTTTCCCTCTGTGGTAAAATCAGAAATGAGGTCCGACATACTTATTTTCAGCCTCCCCCCAGAACCTTCCTGGGCATATTCCAACGTTTTGTTGATTTTATTTGCCGGAACCCGGTCAATTGGGGTTAATACTTTAAGAATATCTTCCGCTTTACAATTACGAGCAATGACAAAAGTGGCTGTATTGCGGAATTCTTTGTACCTGTCCAGGACATCAAGGACGGGATAAATCCCTTCCTTGGCTGTTTCTTCACCAACCATTAATACGTTTGCATGCGAAAAATATAATCTCCTTGAAATTTCCTGTCCCCCGTTTCGGAATGCTTCTTGGACTGTTCTGCCTGTAGCCTGGTAAATGGTGACGGGCGGCCCCTGTCCCCCGCCCAATTGCATGCCGTTCGGGATGTTTAAAGAATTGACAATTTGATAGGTGACCAAGTATTTGCCATTTTCAAGGCGGTCGACTCCGATCGCGCTGACAAAGGCAATATCCGTCAATTCTTTATGGCTCCAGCAGCCGGTAAGCATAAAGATAGAAAGCAGCAGCACCGCCGCCATTTTTATTTGTCTTTTGATCATGAAGGCTCACCATTTTTTTTTGGCGGCATCGGTCGTTGGTTTTCACCTTGCCGGACAATATTTTTCTGGCTGAGGAGCCGCGGCCTGGCGCTCATCGACCATATCGGCGCACGGAAGACGGTATCTCCGATATTCTGACGCACAAGCGGCGCAATCGGGGTTGTATACGGAACGCCGAACGACCTTAAGCTGCACAAATGCACGACCAGGGCGATCATACCGATAATAATGCCGTAAAAGCCGAACGTCGCAGCCAAAAGCATAAATACGAAACGGAAAAGCCGCGCTGAAATCGCAATTGAAAAAGAGGGTGTTGCAAAACTGGCAATCGCCGTAATCGACACGACAATGACCATTGCTGCCGAAACAAGCCCGGCCTGGACGGCTGCCTGCCCGATCACAAGCGCGCCGACAATTGAAACGGTCTGCCCGATCGGCCGCGGCAGGCGGAGCCCGGCTTCCCGCAAAATTTCAAAGGTAATCTCCATGACGATCGCTTCTACAAATGCCGGGAACGGAATCGCTTCCCGCTGCCCCGTCAAAGTAAAAACGAGCTGCGTCGGGATCATTTCCTGATGGAAGGTGGTGGCCGCCACATATGTGGCCGGCCCGATCAGTGATATTAAATATCCGAGTACACGCAGAAAACGGATGGCCGTCGCAATGTCAAAACGCATATAATAATCATCCGCCGACTGGAAAAATTGAATAAAAACGGCAGGAGCGACTAATGCAAACGGGGAGCCGTCGACAATAATGGCAAAACGGCCTTCCAATAAGTTGGCAGCAACGACATCCGGCCTTTCCGAATGGTAAATAGTCGGAAAAATCGTAAACGTTTTATCTTCAATCAGCTGTTCAATATAGCCGGATTCTAATATCGCATCGATTTTAAGCGTTTGCAGCCTTTTGCGGGCTTCTTCGACCACTTTATCGTTTGCGATCCCTTTTATGTACATGAGCACCACGTCGGTCCGGGTGACTTCGCCAATTTTATATGACTCAAGCCAAAGATTCGGATTTTTAATCCGTTTGCGGATCAAAGCCGTATTAACGCGCAGCGATTCCGTAAACCCTTCACGCGGCCCGCGGACGGTGACTTCCGTTGACGGTTCTTCAATGGAACGCTGCTCGCCGCCCCTTGTGCTGATGCTTAATCCGCCATAAACCCCGTCAATGAGCAGGATCGTCTGGCCGCTTAAAAGCTCCGCAAATAAATCATTCCAATTCATGACCGTCTTGACCCCGCCGATTTTGATGGCATGCTTCATTAAGTCATCCAGGACATTGTCGCTGTCTAAATACGGATCAATTTTTGGATTTGCCATCAGTACTTCAAGCAAATTTTCATTGATCATCAGTGAATCATCAAGACCGTCGACACAGATGACAGCAGCCGGCACATTTGCCTTACTTCCCATTTTGATTTCATGGATGACAATATCGGAACTGTTTCCGGTCGTTTTTTTCAACTGTTCGATCTGCGTTTTCAGATCCGTTCCCATCGTTTGTGCCGGAATATTTGCTGCAGTGCCGCCCGTATCTTCCCCGTGCGTTGGATTTTCCTGTTCACCCTGATTCTTTTTTACAGATTTCAAATATTTGCTCCACCAAAACGGCATACCGATTCCCCTTCTTTTTCCGGATTCCCGCCATGAATGGCCGCTTACGGCGGGGTGCAAACTAATTTAAAAAACAGCTCGCTGTTAGTATGTTTCCGTTTGAACCAAATTATGAAAGGGATTGAAGATCCGTGAAATTGGCGATTTTAATCGGCATCGTTGCGTTTTTTCTGTATGCATTCATTGCTGGGATTGATTTTTATCTGAGTCGTTCCCTGTTTGTAGCACTTAGCCATCCGTTTGAATTATTCGGCTCTTTTTCTTCAATTGAAAAAATTATGCTCTCCCTATTCATCGTTTTGCTCGTCTTAAAAATTACAGCAGGCCTTTTAATGCAAAAGGGGATTGTGAAGAAAAATTATTATTAAAAAGGCTATGAAAACGAACCATGTTGATGGTAATATCCGCTTTACGCAGCGGCAATCGCTTAACAGAACATTAAAAAAAGGAAAGCTTAAGCTGCTCTCCTTTTCATCATTAGATTCTTGCCGCCATTCTTTCGGCCAGAACAGCCAAGGTCCTCACCATCACACCGGTTGCGCCGGCAGGACCGAGTTCCGTGTCTTTGCCGGTTGTTGCTGTTCCGGCAATATCAAGATGGACCCACGGCGTATTTTCTGCAAATTCGCCGATAAAAGCGCCCCCCATAATCGCATGGCCTTCCCTGCCCGGCGAATTGTTTAAATCGGCAATTTTACTGCTTCTGACCCTTTCTTTGTCCGCTTCCGTAATCGGCAGGCGCCAAATGAATTCACCCGCTTCACGCGAGGCTTCCAGCACTTGTCCGAAAAACGCGTCATCATTGGCCATGGCGCCGGTTTTATCCAGCCCGAGCGCCGTGACCACACCGCCTGCCAACGTTGCGACATCGACAATATAATCGGCGCCGTGGTGTTTTGCGTACGTCACCGCATCAGCCAAAATCAGCCGCCCTTCCGCATCGGTATTCAACACTTCAATCGTTTTACCGCTCAGGCTTGTAATCACATCATCCGGTTTAAAGGCGCCTCCGCTGACCATATTGTCGGTAGCAGGAATCACGGCAACGACATTTTGCGCAGGCTGCAGTTCCCCGATCACTTCCATTGCGCCCAAAACGGCCGCCGCCCCCGCCATATCAGTTTTCATGCCGACAATGCCGGTTTTCGTTTTCAGCGAGTAGCCGCCCGTATCAAACGTCACGCCTTTTCCGACAAGGCCGAGCACATCTTTCCATTCTGTTTTTCCTTCGTATTTCAGGACAATCATTTTCGCAGGTGCATTGGAACCTTGATTTACGGCCAGCAGCGCCCCCATCCCGAGTTTTTCCATATCCGTTTTCTCAAGGATTTCCAATTCAAAACCATATTTTTCGGCAAGACGCCGGGCGAATGCCGAAAGTTCCTCTGCCGTCAATAAATTCGATGGCATATTGACAAGCGTCCGCGCCGAGTTTACCGCTTTTCCGTACACATAGCCGGCGTGCAGGGCAGCCATCAATTCTTCTTCATTGCAGCCGGAATACACAACTGTTTTTTCAATCTGCACATCCGGAATGTTCGGCTTGCGTTTATAGCCTGGAAATTGGTATACCGCCATTGGCAGGGCTTCGCCGAGCGCAGCAGCCGTACCCACCGGCCCGATTTTCTCTGTTATGAACGTGTCCAAAAAAATCCCGGCCGATGACCACCTCATTTTCCGGACATGTTTAAACACTTTCCCGAACGCTTTTTTCAAGCCTTCTTTTTTCATTTCTTTCGGTTTGCCAAGCCCGATAAATAACAGCCGCTTTACAGGAAGCTTGCCGAGTGTGTGGACGGTGGACAAGCTGCCGAAGTGTGCCGAAACATCACCCGATTTCACCAGTTCCTTCAGTTCCCCTTCAAAAATCTTGTCCAGTCCGGAAAGCCGTCCGCCGAATTTATCCGGGATTTGTTTAAGTCCGATAATCAAGCAGTCTTCGCCACATTCAAAAGGATTTCCGTTATCGATGGTAAACATATTCATCACCTCTGTTCCATTATAACGGCCCGGAATGCGGAAACATAAAAAAAAGCGCAACCGGCGATTTGCGCTACTCTTCCGTTTTCGATTTGATATACTGCTGTCGGAAAACCTGCATCGCTTTGTTTTCGTTCATTTCGGCAAGTTCCTTTTCAGTCAGGGTGCCGTCCCCCATTTTAATGATATACACATTCAGCGTCTGCTTTCCCCACTTCCGGTAGACATCCGAAACAGTCTCAAAGTAGAGGTCGAGCCGGTCCCCTTTAATCGCCGAGCCCGTATCCGCCACAACGCCGAAATCATAGCCCGGAATATAAAGAACCGTGCCGATCGGAAAAACGGACGTGTCCGCTGCAATCGTCGAATATAAATCCCGCTTCACCTTCACCCCCGAATACGTAATGCCGTATCCGGGATGGCCAGGATTTTTTCCGGTGGATTCCGCCCCTGCCGTGTATCCTGTTGCGGTTACTTTCTTTTTCGGGTAAACGCTCCAGTCGTATGCGTCAAGCGAAGGCAGCGGATGTTTGACCGCTTTTTTTGCCAATCCTTTATCCAAAGGTTTTAGGTTTTTCCACACCGGTACTGCCGGCGCTTCTTCGCGGAGCCCTGCCGCTTTAACCCCTGAAATGGATTGGAAGGTGGATAATATCGCCCATATGAACAAGATCGCCATCAATAAGCGGATCATCCATTTTTTTATGTCCAATGGTTTTCACTCCTCCTACAAGTATTGTTTCCAACCCCTTTTCGGAATATGCGGCAGCCCGCACGGAAAAAAGTACTGATATAGGAAATCACCGCGAAATTCGCGGGATTCCTGCGGGAAAAGCAGTCCAGGCGGGTCCCCTTAACACGGAATCGTGAACGAAAGCCTAGATGGCCCCGCGGAATGCGGATGAATTTCAAGGTGATGGAATCATTGGCGCAAAAAAACTGCCCTTAAAGGCAGTTTTAAAACATGCGGTATCCGTTTTTTCTGAGCATTTTAATGGCAATGCCGGCCAAGAGCGCACCGGCCAAGCCGCTTGATAAAATCAGGGCATCGGATAAATGGATCGAAGCAAGATGGCGGCCCAGCTGCCGGAATGCCGGCCCGGGATTTGTAAAATACTCCAAAAACGCCACCCGGTTAATCATCATGAGCGCAATGAACGGATAAATAAAACAGAGGATCCATGTCATGCGCAAAAGCATATTGGCGATAAAACCGATGCCGAAAAACAAAACGAGAAAAAGGACCATAGAAATCATCAACACCGGTATACTCATAAAATCCCCCCGCATTATCGTTACATACAGTTTACGGAATAGAGTGAATTTAGTCAATATTGTTAAGGGACAGGGCAATGCCGCCGTTACCGGCACCGGGAAGCGGGGAACGGTTCTTTCCGCAAACCTCCGGTCTCCGTCTGGCCTCTCGAATACTTTAAAGCGTTTCCTTTTTCTATATAAAATTAAATTTTCCTTTCTTTAACACCAGCCTTGGACCGCCGATCAAAAACAGAGCGCGGTCATCGACCACTTTTTTCATAAATGATGCGGAAGTGCCTTTCAATTTTTTGCCGAATACGATGCCGATTGCATTGTCTTCCCCGAGCGAGCAGACTGTGCCCTTATCGTTGAAGACAAATGCTTCGAGCTCCTGTTCTCCGCGGATCTTTTTCACGAGATTGCGCGCGCACACTTCACCGTGCTGCATTGCAATTTGGGCGGTCGGCGGATACGGCCGGTTTATTGCTTTGTTTATGATCATAGCACAGTCCCCGATCATAAAAATATTTTCGTATCCCGGGACAGTCAAATCCGGATTCACTTTCACCCGGCCGCGCACATTTTCAAAGCCTGACGCATCAATAACCGCATTGCCGCGCACGCCTGCGGACCAGATCACCGTACCGGCATTGATTTCATACGGCTCTTCACCTTTTTTGCCGACCCATACCCCTTCCCGCGTCGCTTTTTTCACCGCCGTGCCGATATGGAACTCGACGCCTTTGCTTTCCAAATAGGATAGGGCATAATCGACAAGCTCACGGTCAAACTGCGGCAGCACGACAGGATTCGATTCGACGGAAACAATCCGCACTTTTTCGCGCGGGATCCCATATTCTTTGCAAAGCTGCGGAATCCGGTTGACGAGCTCGCCGAGAAACTCAATCCCCGTAAAACCCGCACCACCGACGACAATGGCCAGCCGGCTGTCATCCTTCACTTTTTCAGACCGGTACGTCGCAAATTGGCGTTCAATATGCTCCCGAATCCTTTGGGCAGCGCTTACATCTGTAATCGAAAAAGTGTAGTCTTTCAAGCCTTCAATTCCGAATGTTTCCGCGTTTGAGCCGAGCGCCATCACAAGATAATCATACGCCACTTCCCCGTCATTTTTCAGCACAACTTTATTCTCGTCTTTCTTTACCCGGACGACTTCCCCTTGAATGAATTTCACTTTGTTCCCATTCAGCACATTCTTGATCGGATAACGGACCCGGTCATGGTGTAATGTGCCGGCGGATGCTTCATGGAGCCATGTTGTTTCGTAATGGTAATCGTCTTTATTAATGAGAACGATTTCAGCTTCGGCTTTGGAAATTTGTTTTTGCAGCCGCGTCACCGTCATTAAGCCGCCGTATCCGGCACCCAAAATCACAATTTTTGGTTTCCCCATTTTTCTCACTTCCATCTTTATATTTTGAATAGGCAATGCCTATATCACAAGCGATGTAAGCCTTGATGGTTCTATATCTTAACATAATTCTTTGTGATTTCGATCACGTTGTTTTTCGTTCGATTTGTCACAAATTGTACATAGAAATGTCACAAAAAATACACGTTTTTCCCTACTCAATCATATGCTTTTTGCACTGATTTTTCAATCAAAAACTGTACTGAAATAATAATAAAAATATTCAAATATATTTACTTTTCTCCTCATTTTCTTATTGTTTTTTAACGGTTTCCGCCTGTGCGCCTGTACACGAAATGTGCTATGATGGTAAAGAATGAAGAATATTGGAGGGGTTTCGTTGAAGGAAGATCAAACCGTTTACGATATAACGATCATAGGCGGGGGGCCGACCGGCTTATTTACGGCATTTTACGGCGGATTGCGCAAAATGTCCGTGAAAATTATCGAAAGCCTGCCACAGCTTGGCGGGCAGCTGGCCGCGCTTTATCCCGAAAAATATATTTATGATGTTGCCGGCTATCCGAAAGTAAAAGCCATTGATCTGGTGAACAATTTAAAAGAGCAGGCTTCCATGTTTAAGCCAACCGTCTGCCTCGGCCAGTCCGTGGAAAAGCTTGAAAAAGGCGAAGACGGCCTTTTTACGCTGACAACAGACAAAGAGGTCCATCATTCAAAAGCGGTCATTATCACTGCCGGTGTCGGCGCATTCCAACCGCGCCGCCTGGAAGTCGAAAATGCAGCCCAATACGAAGGAAAGAACCTTTATTATTTCATTAACGGCATAGACCAGTTTGCAGGCAAAAAAGTTGCGATTTTAGGCGGCGGCGATTCTGCTGTGGACTGGGCGCTTAGCCTCGAACCGATCGCCGAAAAAGTGACGCTCATCCACCGCCGTGATAAATTCCGCGCCCATGAGCACACGGTAGAACAGTTGAAACAATCGCGCGTGGATATCAAAACACCGTTTGTGGCAAGTGAAGTTATCGGTGACGGGGAAAAGATTTCGCAGCTTGTCATTGAAGAAGTGAAAGGCGATGCGAAAGAAACGCTCGATATCGATGCTCTTATTTGCAATTACGGCTTTGTTTCCTCACTCGGCCCGATTAAAGACTGGGGCCTTGAAATCCAGAAAAATTCGATCGTTGTCAACTCCAAAATGGAAACGAACATCCCAGGCGTTTATGCTGCGGGCGATGTTTGCACGTTTGAAGGAAAAGTGAATTTGATTGTGACCGGGTTCGGGGAAGCGACAACCGCCATCAGCAACGCCAAAACCTATATTGACCCGAAAGCGCGCGTCCAACCGATGCACAGCACATCTCTGTTTGAATAAGCAACGGGGCTGTCCCAAAAGTCGGTAGATTGACCTGGGGGCACCCCCTTTTTTATGTAATGTCATGTTATCTGAGAATGTTGATGATCGCGGAATTCACTCGCTCTCCGCACGCGCCGCGGGCCTCCCCGCTCGATACCTCACTGCGGGGTCTCTTCTTGTCCGCTTATCCCGCATGAGTCTCAGAAATTAGCGGCCCTCAACATTGATCAATAACATAGCCTTACAAAAAAAGAAGCGCATCATGATGATACGCTTTTCCCCCATTAGCATTTTTCAGGCGTGCCTGCCTTTGTTGCCGTTTTAAATGAAGAACCACAACCGCATGTGGCAATGGCATTCGGGTTATCGATCGTAAACCCGCCGCCAAGTAGCGACTGTTTATAATCGATCACCGTGCCGGTTAAAATCGGGGCACTTTCATTGTCGACGAGGATCCGGATGCCGTGCTGTTCGCTGACCGTGTCCCCTTCTTTTATGTCATGGTCGAGCGACAGTCCGTACGACAAGCCGCTGCAGCCCCCGCCGTTCACCGCCACGCGGAAATAAGCGCCCTGTTCATCGTTTTGCTCCATCATATCTTTAATTTGGTAAGCAGCCGCTTCCGTAATGGTTACCACTTCACTCATGATCCGAACCTCCTTTAATTCGATTATAAACATTTATACCGTACGAAACAACGATTGCGCATTTGAGGGAGTATACCCGTATTGTTCCATTTTGGCGTAAATCTTTTTTAATGTGGGATTACCTTCCGCGGCCACTTCGCCTTCAATGACGACAACCGGGTAAAACAAGTCCTCATCGAGCACTTTTTGCGCAAAAGCTTTCTCATCCGGGTCATCGCCAGGGCTGAAAATGTCGATGTACCGCATGTCGAACGGCTGGCCCGGGTATTTGCGCGACAACGCCGCCCCTAGCCATTCAAACGTATCTTTTGATGACGGGGCGCCGACGCAGCTTGCACAAACTTGTTCCGCCCCGTATACTTGAATCGTCACCTTTTTTGCCAATGGTCCCACCCCTTTTCTCTGCCGCACGGTTTTAACGGAGTCTTTATCTTTATTGTACACAACAGCGTTGCAAAAGGAAAACACTATATCCCGTTTTTTAATATTCTTTAATAGATTTTTCCGCAAATCCTGATTATAATGGGAATAAAGAAAGGAGCGATCATATGCCTGCAGATACGATTACAGAACAAGTTCAGGAAGTATTGGATAAACTGCGCCCATTTTTGCTTCGCGACGGCGGGGACTGCGAGCTGATCGACGTGGAAGATGGCATTGTTAAACTCCGCCTTCTGGGGGCTTGCGGCAGCTGCCCGAGTTCCACCATTACACTGAAAGCCGGCATTGAACGCGCATTATTTGAAGAAGTTCCTGGCATCGTGGAAGTCGAGCAAGTATTTTAATGGGCACATCAGGATAAGGGCGGTTTCTATAAGGAGCCGCTCTTTTTATAACTGCTAACTTTTCAGCCACGCAATCCGGGGGATGTTGTACTTTCTTGCCGGGACTTCCGCGAGCTCGTAAAATTCCGCCAAAAAAGCTTCATACTGCCCTGTGCCCCGCAATATTCTTTCCAGCTTTTCCTCATGCATTTTTTGCTCTTTTTCCGAGCGGGACAGGAAATACGCTTCCACACATTCAAAATAATGGAGCGGAAACAGAAGGCGCGCATACACAAGCCGCCATGCAAACGGGGAAAGCGGCGCAAGCGACTCGTACTGCCGCAAGAAAGCCCGGACATCCGGCCGGTATGTGTGCTGTTTTTGGAGATACTGCCATCGAATCCATTCGGCAATATCCCGTGCAGCATGGTCAAACACCCAGTCAAACGGGTGATGGATGATATATTTGCGCCCCCAAACCCCGTCTGAAAAACGTTCATGGCATATGGTGCCCGCATCGTTCTCCGCCGATTGTTCATCCAATTCCGTATCGACAACATACTGGATCGCATTTTCGCAAAGCCCCATGTAATAAGGGAAAGACTCCACAAACATCTGTTCAAACGGATGGTCCGGGTGTTCTTCCACTGTCCGGTACCACGCCTGTTCCATCTGTTCTAGGCGCTGCTCCCAATATTTTTTCCATTCCCCCATCCGGTTGGTTTCTGTGATATTCGCGGGAATCGTCCTGCCGCGCAGGTGGAATTTCGCCAGTTTGCGCCCCGTCCGCATATTTCCGAACGCTTTTTTATAACGGTTTTCCAGTAAAACATAATCATATTCTTCATCCGTTACGAGAAATTTCTGTTCTTTTGACGGATAAAAAGCGGAAGCATACCGGTCCCCGTTCGTCACGAGATGGTGGGACATTTCATATAATTCAACAAGAACGTTTTCAGGGATGCCTGTAACGGGAACAAGTGTATAGAGGTTGCCGTTTGCTTCATAGCGCACCAGTTTTCCGTCAAAAAAAGAATGTTCAGCGTCAATCCCGTAATATTTTTTCAGTATAGCTTGAGCCAAAACCGTCCCCCCTTGAAAATGTACCGCGCCTGCTCTTGCCTTTTTCATTATATGTGAAGGAACGTGTATTCTTGCTTGATCTCATAAAATCAATTAGAATGATCATGCTAAAGAAAACAATGAATTGATAATGGAAACATAGAGGTGAGAAAATGGAAAACCAAAAAGAAATGAATGTTTCAGAACAAATTGCGCGCCAATGGCTGAAAGAGCGGGGCGTTAAAGTCGAAGATATCGCGGAACTTGTCCTTTATTTGCAAAAAAAATATTTTCCGGATATGACCCTGGAAGACTGCATCGAAAGCGTCAATGCAGTGCTTTCCAAACGCGAAGTGCAAAATGCGATTTTAACCGGCATCCAGCTTGACATACTGGCCGAAAAAGGGATGCTCGATGAACCGCTGCAAAGCACGATTGCGGTGGACGAGAGCCTTTACGGCATTGATGAAATTATGGCTTTATCGATTGTAAACGTGTACGGTTCAATCGGATTTACGAACTACGGTTATATTGATAAGCAAAAGCCGGGCATTTTGGCGAAACTTAACGACCATTCGGATGGGACGTGCAATACGTTCCTCGATGATATCGTCGGCGCCATCGCCGCTGCAGCCGCCAGCCGCCATGCACACCGGGCGGCGCATGTCCAGCCATGAAAAAAAGCGGTGGGGCACAATCATGCCCCACCGCTTTTTCTGTACATTTTTGATTACCGTGAAGTTCCCCTGGACACCTAGCGGGAAGGGTAAATTTCACGATCATGAACATGATTAGAGCTTTTCCGCTAAAATGATTAAAACCTGCCCTTTCACACTTTCCACTGGTCGAGGGAATCAATCGTGTAAGTCGGCTGGATTTTTTTCGTTTTCAAAATTTCCTTTGTCGTTACCCCAGTGTGGACAAGCAGCGTGTCAATGCCGGTGCGGATGCCCGCCAAAATATCGGTATCATAGTTGTCCCCGACCATAATCGTTTCCTCTTTTTTCGCGCCGAGATAGGCAAGAGCCTGCTCCGTAATAATCGGTTCCGGTTTTCCGATAAATACCGGCTTGGTCTGCGTCGCCACCGTGAGCACCGACGTTAAAGACCCGTTCCCCGGCAAAAGCCCGCGCTCGGTCGGGATCGCAATATCACCGTTTGTGGAAACAAATTTCGCCCCGTTGCGGATGGCAATACAGCCGATTGCCAGCTTTTCATAATTGATGTCTCGGTCGATGCCGAACACAACGTAATCCGGATGGTCTTCTGTCACCTTAAACCCTTTTTCTTTGATTGCGGCCTGGATCCCTTCTTCGCCGATCACATATACCGAAGCGTCCGGCTTTTCATCATAAATGTACTGGGCGGTTGCCATCGAAGTCGTAAATACCTGCTCCGTTTCCGCCGGGACGTCAAAACCGCGCAGCTTTTCCGCAACCTGGGCAGGCGTCCTCGAGGAGTTATTCGTGACAAACAAATACGGGATGCCCTTTTGCTGCAACCGCCGGACAAAATCGCCGGCTTCCTCTATTTTTTCCGTACCGCGGTACATCGTCCCATCCAAGTCAATCAAATACGCTTTATACTCTTTCATGTTGCAATTCCTCTCTCTATTATGTTGCTTTCCAAAATTATTCGCTTTTAAAGGCGTTGACCGGGCCGAGTTCATTCGCCAAATAGGACCGCACATCTTCCGGAAACTGTTCAAGCGCATTGAGGCTTTCTAAAAGCACCAGCCCGAGCTTTTTATAATCAATGCGCGTATATTCACGGACAAGATGCTTCCGCAACGAAATCACTTCTGTCAGCTGCTTCGCCGATTCGGCAGAAATGACGTTTTCATCGTGCAAAATGTCGATAATGTCTTCATAACTGCCCGGATCACGCATAATGAAGCCGTCAATCATCGCATTCCCGGCATCGAGAATCGACTCGATGATGGTTTCGGCGATCCTTTCCAATGCCGCCTTTTCAATATCCGCCTGCCAACCCGGCTGTGCCTTGAACAGTGCCAGCCGTCCTTCCATAAACCGAAGCGTCTCTTCTATTTTATCGCGATCCACAAAATACATATCGTCACCTTCTATCGAATCTATTCAACATTTTATCAAAAGGCTGTGTTCGTGATCAATGTTGATGATCGCGAAATCCGCTTCGCTCATGACACGTCCGCGGTCCTCCCCGCCCGATACCCCAACACGGGGAATCTCAGAAATGGGCGGATCAACAATTAAATAAACAGATCCTCTCAGAAAGAAGCGCCATTTGGAATGATGGCGCCGTTCCTATTTCAAATCGACTTTTTTTGCGACAAAATATGCGCACCCAAAGTTACAGTATTCATAAAGATATTCCGTGAGCGTACTGATTTTTGTATCGAAAGTGGATTTCGGGTTGCGGTCGTCGAAAAACCCGCGCAGCCGCAGCTGGCCGTAGCCCCAATCCCCAACGATATAATCGTACTTTTCTAAAATCTCGCTGTATCTGCTCCGGAATGCCTCTTCATTATAGCCGTTCCGGTAATTGGTGATAATTTCGTATGTATGGCGATGGATGGTTACCAATTTCATCCCTCCATTTTTTCCAGCCGCCCATGCGGACTTCTTCCCTTTCAATTATAGCGAAAACTTGTGCAAATTCTAAGCCGGACAGGTAAAAATTTTGAGGAAAGATCCGGAAGAAACAGAAAAGCTGCGCCCTTCCGGATGCGCAGCAAAGATTCCCTTATACTTCCTGTGTCTCTACGTTCCCTAAAATATGCTTCGCTTTTGCGACGGCGTTCACCTGTTCATCCGCATGGTAGGAAGAGCGGACGAGCGGGCCCGATTCGCAGTGGCTGAAGCCTTTTGCAAGCGCAATTTTCTTTAATTCCGCAAATTCATCCGGATGATAGTATTTGACGACTTTCATATGTTTTTTCGTCGGCTGCAAATACTGCCCGATCGTCAGAATGTCCACCTTGTTTGCACGCAGATCGTCCATTGCTTCCGCCAGCTCTTCCTTCGTTTCACCGAGGCCGACCATAATGCTCGATTTCGTCGGGATATCCGGCTGCATCTCTTTCGCGCGGCGCAAAAATTCAAGCGAACGGTCGTATGTTGCGCGGGCGCGGACTCTCCTTGTCAGCCTGCGTACGGTTTCAATATTATGATTTAAAATATCCGGTCTTGCATCCATAAGCGTTCTCAAACTTTCGTAACGCCCCTGAAGATCGGATGGCAGCACTTCAACCGTTGTAAACGGGTTTTTACGGCGGATTGCGCGGACTGTTTCGGCCATTATTGCAGCCCCTCCGTCTTTCAAATCATCGCGGGCCACCATCGTGACGACAACATGCTTCAGGTTCATCTTTTGTACCGATTCAGCAACACGTTCCGGCTCCTGCCAGTCAAGTTCGGAAGGCAGACCGGTTTTTACGGCGCAGAAACGGCATGCTCGCGTGCATACATCGCCCAAAATCATAAAAGTGGCAGTCCGCCTTGTCCCCCAGCATTCATGGATATTCGGACATCTTGCCTCTTCACAGACGGTATGTAAATTTTCCGCGCGCATCAATTTCTTTAATCCCGTATAGCTTTCATTTGTATTTAACTTAATTTTCAGCCATTCGGGTTTGCGCAAAACGTCTTCCTGTTTCTTCATTTTCTCATCTCCCACTCGTTCACCCGAGTTTGTTCTTTTTCACTTTAACATATTTGGCACATTTTTTAAAAGAAAACGCAACCGGTTTTCCAATATTTTATATTTATGAAAATACTCCTCCTTTCCCACACTAAACTTATGAGATAGACAGAAAGAGGGGTTTCAATTTGCGATACATTTTGCTTTTTTGCATCGTGATAGGTCTCGGATTTTCTGCAATTCCCGCCTATGCAAAAGAACGATCCGACGGGGAAATGTATAAAAAGCGGATGGAACTTTACAAAAATATGGAAACGTTCACGCAAATCCCGTGGTATGTTTTGGCTGCCATTGACCAATATGAACGGAGCATCCGTTTTGCCCGTTCCGATTTGCCAAAACCGTCCGGACTTATTTCCATTTATTTTTCCCCTGAAAAATGGGCGGGGATTGCGAACCCGGACCGAAATGACAACCGGCCGCTTACGATTACCTTATTTGGGGGGATCGGTAAAGACGGGGACGGCGACGGCAAAGCTGACCGCAACAATGATTTAGACGTCCTGTACACGATGAGTGATAATTTGCTAAAGTACGGCACGGATGACGATAATATCGAGATTGCGCTCTGGCATTATTACAAACGGGATAAAGCGGTACAGCTGATTACGGAAAAAGCAAAAATTTACAATACGTTCGGCACGATCGAGTTAACAGACCAAGCTTTCCCGCTCCCGCTAGGGTACAATTACAACTACCGGAGCACATGGGGCGACCGCAGGGGCTGGGGCGGCCGCCGGATCCATGAAGGCACGGACATTTTTGCCGATTACGGCGTCCCGGTGCGCGCCACCTGCTACGGGGTTGTCGAGATGAAAGGCTGGAATAAATACGGCGGCTGGCGCATCGGCATCCGTGATTTAAACAATACGTACCATTATTTTGCCCATTTGAGCGGCTATGCAAAAAATATCCATGTCGGCCAGGTCGTGAAACCCGGCATGGTAATTGGCGGCGTCGGCAGCACCGGCTACGGCCCGCCCGGCACATCCGGCAAATTCCCACCGCACTTGCACTACGGCATGTACAAAGACAACGGGCGCAGCGAATGGTCTTTTGACCCGTACCCATATTTGCAGAGATGGGAATATCTCGAGAAGCAGAAAAAACAACGGTGCGGGTACTGCAATCATTTCGCCAGCACATATAGCGCAGGCGCTGCATATTGCACCGGGAGCTGGCCCGCACATCTGGCACCGGGCAATCAATACGGTTTGGAATGGGGGAGGGAGCCACTACCCATCACATTTGTGTACCGGGTGAAAAATACTCAATCAACAATGAGGCGCTACAATGCGGCTGCAGCGCCTGTTATTTTGAGCTTTTCGGCGGTTCGATCAACGGCGCCGCGGTACTGCCATTTCCGTTGTAAAACTGCGGTACATCGCCGTTGTAATTTCCCATTGCCAGCGGTACATCACGCGTATACGTAATGACATCAGAAGCAAATGGAATAATGACCTGCATTTTGATTTTTAACTGCACATAAATATAGAAAAAAGCGTTGTTAATCCCGTACTCTTCTTTTTTTACCTTGATATTGGAACTCTCAACATCGCCAACCATTTGAAAAGTGACCGGAATATCAGGACCGATGTTCCCGAGCAAAGCAATATTGGTCACTTTTCCAAGCGGAACAGAAAAAATTTCGGCTTCCGATTTTTTCTTTCCATTGAGCATCCCGTCATTTGAAATTTCTTCAAGAGAAGTAATATTCCCTTTTTCCACTTCTTTAAACTGGCGGATGATCTGGTTTTCAATTTCTGACTGGACAAGCGCCAGTTCCTGCGGATCAATCGTATCCAGCTTGCTGTTTTTGCCGCCTCTTACATGGTCTTCAATCGCCTGATTTGTAACATAAGCGGCAAGTTTTTTCGTTTCCGATTCGGCGTACCGCATTAATGTCGGTTTAATGCCTTCGTCAATAATAATGATACTGACGATGGTGGCCACAGTAAAAAACACGCAAGAAAGTAAAAGTACATACCGTGTCGGCAAAGGCCCCCGCCGCCGGAATTTAGAGGTGCGGAATTTTCCCATCAAAAATCCCCCCTGCAAGCAATTCTATGCTGCTTTTGGGGGGATTATGATGGTTTTCCGTCCTGATTGGTATGATGCTGTCCTTTAAGATAACCTTGATAAAGGACATTTCGGCACACAGCCCGCACGCTTTTTTTGTCTATTTCTGCCGCATTAAACCATTTTCAACAGGGCGTCTTTCCCGCGCATTCCCGCTGTTACGCCGATTTTTTCCGCTTCATATGTGACCGACTCAAGCGGCGCTTCCAATAATTGTTCAATTGTTTTTACGCCGACCGCCCTGCCGGCAATAATATGGCGATCCTTTAACTTTTCATTCAGCAGGCCGACATCAAGCGCCCCGCACATAATATAGCCTTTTTCGTTTGAAACCGTTAATAAGGTCGTTTTCGGCAGCCGGACAGTTGTCGCGATAAACGTATGCCCTTCGATTTCAACCGGTGATACGGTTACCAATTCCATTCGCCCCTTTCTCAAGTCTTCTTCCATACTTTATGAAAAGGGCCGTGAAAGGTTCCTATGGCCGTACCTTGTAAAGTTCCACCAGTTTCCACTCGAGCACATCCCGCAAAAACTCCGGCATGAAATAATGAATTTCGGCCTCCCGGATATGCGGAAAAAAGTTTCCGAACGTATACATGTCAATCGTGCCCAGCTTATAAATACGGTCCGGGGCAACTGGCTGCCCGTTAATGTATATTTTGCGCAGTGCATGGTTGAACTGAATTCTCCGGTATACAAACTGCCCCATGATTTTCCCGCGGAAGCCGAGCCCTTTCAATTCAAGATGTGGCCATTTCGGATCCAGCGTTGCCAAAAGCACCTCCTGAAGCTGGGCGCCCGTCAGTTCGATCAGGCACGGGTTGATCGGATGCGGGAGGATGCGGTGCAGGTCGAATTTTGTTACCGGTCCTTGTTCTAGGCTGCCAAGCACCAGGCCGGCATTTAAAAAAGCGCAGTCCGCGCCGCACCATTCCATCACCGCTTCGCAAAGCAGTCCCGCGAGGCAGTTATCTCTGAACCAGTCCGATTCCAATGTTTCCGGCAAATACACAAGCTTTTTGTCCAATAATTTTTTTCCCTCAAAATAATAATGTTCAATTTCGCTTGCTTCATCATGCGGTTCCTGAAAGTTGCCGGTCGGCAAAGCGCGCGCCGAGCGGTGAACGATTTTTTTGGCGCCCGGATCGATCTCCAGCTTCACATGGCCGAGATAATAACCGTATTTCCCAGCAGCTGCCAGCAGTGTCTGCCCGTCCGTTTCTCCTTTTTCCAGCACATGGTGCGTATGCCCGCCTAAAATGAGATCGACTTCCGGATATAGCTTTGCAACGATGAGGTCTTCGTGAATCCCTAAATGCGAAAGTACGACAATAATATCCGCCTGTTTTTTTAAAAAATCAATCTGCGTTTCGAGTTCTTTAAGCGGGTTGGAGATTTGCCAGCCAAGCAGCCTGTACAATTTATAAAACGGCGCTGTCACCCCGGTAACACCGATTCTTACGCCGCCTTTTGTAGTGTAAATTTTCCGCGGCACTGTCCACTTTGGCCGTTTAAAATTATCATCGTACAAGTTGGCAAGGATAATATCGAATTGGGCCTCCTGGTACAGCGTGTCCAAGGCGTCGTGCGGCATCGTAATCCCTTCATTGTTGCCGATCGTGGCAGCCAGGTATCCAAGTTCGTTCAAGAGCCGGACGTTCGCTTTTCCCATCGTCCCTTCTGTATATGGATGACACCTGTCCACATGGTCACCGAGGTCAAAAAGCAGCATTTCTTCATTGTTCCGGGCATGCTGCTCCTTTTTCCGTTGTAAAAAATGCCGGATCTTCGGCCAGTTTTCAAAATGACTGTGAATATCATTTGTATGGTATATATGTAAAATTTCGTTCATTGCCGGTCCCCTTATCATGGTGAGGGTAATGTACAGACAGCCGTTTGAAACAGCCGCCCTGTATCCTATATGCTTATGGATTTTATTTTATCACGATTTTAAAAACGGTGCGGGCTTTTGGATAACGTATTTGCAAAACCCCTCCTGAAAATTGCCCGTAAAGCAAAGAATGAAAAAACATCCGCTACAGACTTACTGCAGCGGATGTTTTTTACTGTTAACCAATGGAGCCTTCCATCTCGAATTTGATGAGGCGGTTCATTTCAACGGCGTATTCCATCGGCAGTTCTTTTGTAAATGGCTCGATGAAGCCCATGACGATCATTTCCGTTGCTTCCTGTTCGGAAATACCGCGGCTCATCAAATAGAAAAGCTGTTCTTCCGATACTTTCGATACTTTTGCTTCGTGTTCGAGCGAAATATTGTCGTTCAAGATTTCGTTGTACGGAATCGTATCGGATGTTGATTGGTTATCCATAATGAGCGTGTCGCACTCGATGTTGGCGCGGGCGCCGTCCGCTTTCCGGCCGAAATGCACCATACCGCGATACGTCACTTTGCCGCCGTGCTTCGAGATCGATTTTGACACGATCGTAGAGGAAGTATTTGGTGCCAAATGGTACATTTTTGAGCCGGCATCCTGGTGCTGGCCTTTTCCGGCGATTGCGATCGACAGTGTCATGCCGCGCGCGCCTTCCCCTCTCAGCAGCACGGATGGATATTTCATCGTTAATTTCGAGCCGATGTTCCCGTCGATCCATTCCATCGTCGCATTTTCATCACACACCGCACGTTTCGTAACGAGGTTGTAGACGTTGTTCGCCCAGTTTTGGATCGTCGTATAGCGGCAGTATGCATTTTTCTTGACGATGATTTCAACAACGGCGCTGTGGAGCGAGTTCGTCGTATAAACCGGTGCCGTGCACCCTTCGACATAGTGGACGGACGCGCCTTCATCGACGATAATCAATGTCCGTTCAAACTGCCCCATGTTTTCCGAGTTAATCCGGAAATAAGCCTGCAGCGGCGTGTCGACTTTTACGCCAGGCGGAACATAGATGAAGGAACCGCCCGACCATACAGCCGAGTTCAAAGCCGCAAATTTATTGTCTGTCGGAGGAACGACTGTTGCCCAATATTTGCGGAAAATATCTTCATTTTCCTTTAACGCGGAATCCGTGTCTTTGAAAACAATGCCGAGTTTTTCCAAATCCTGTTTCATATTATGGTATACGACTTCCGATTCGTATTGCGCAGAAACGCCTGCCAAATATTTTTGTTCCGCTTCCGGAATACCGAGTTTATCAAACGTATTTTTGATTTCCTGCGGCACTTCATCCCAGGAACGGCCGGCATGTTCGGTCGGCTTTACATAATACGTAATGTCATCAAAGTCCAGCCCGGAGAGGTCCCCGCCCCATTGCGGCATCGGTTTGTTGTAAAAATGCTCCAGGGATTTCAGGCGGAAATCAAGCATCCATTGCGGTTCCTCTTTCATTTTTGAAATTTCTTCCACAATTTCTTTCGTTAATCCGCGATTCGCACGAAAAATGGAAACGTCTTTATCCCGAAAGCCGTACTTATAATCTCCGATTTCCGGCATTTTTTTAGCCATCAGCCATCATTCCTCCATTCCTTTTTCTTCTTTGACCCCTTTTTCCATCGCCTTCCATGCCAACGTCGCACATTTGATCCGGGCAGGGAATTTCGAAACGCCGTGCAAAGCTTCAATATCACCGAGGTCAATATCATCTTCGTATTCTTTTCCCTGCACCATTTCCGAGAAAATATGGGAAAGCTTCACCGCTTCCTCCACCGTTTTTCCCTTTATCGACTGCGTCATCATGGAAGCGGACGCCATCGAAATTGAACAGCCCTCGCCGGTAAATTTCGCGTCTTTGATGATGTCGTCTTCCACTTTCATCGTCAAATGGATCCGGTCGCCGCAAGTCGGGTTATTCATATCGATCGTCAGGCTTCCATCTTCCAAACTGCCCCTGTTTCGCGGATTTTTATAGTGGTCCATAATCACGCTGCGGTACAGCGCATCAAGGTTATTAGAAGACATTTGTGAAATACTCCTTTGCTTTGACGATACCGGCAACCAGTTTGTCAATATCTTCTTTTGTATTGTATAAATAAAAGCTTGCACGCGCAGTGGCGGAAACATTGAGCCATTTCATCAAAGGCTGTGCGCAGTGGTGACCGGCGCGGATCGCGATTCCTTCCGCATCGAGCACGGTCGCCACGTCATGCGGGTGCACATCTTTCAAATTGAACGTGACGAGCCCTGCCCGCTGATCGGCTTTTTTCGGGCCGTAAACCGTAATGCCTTCCACTTTGGAAAGCTGATCCAGAGCATAGGCGCTCAAATTGTGTTCATACGCCTGGATTGCATCGAGCCCGATTTCCTCGAGAAAATCGATGGCTTCCCCGAGCCCGATCGCTCCGGCAATGATCGGCGTGCCCCCTTCAAATTTCCACGGGAGTTCTTTCCATGTGGAATCATAGAGGCCGACAAAATCGATCATTTCCCCGCCGTACTCGAGCGGTTCCATATTTTCAAGCAGCGCTTTTTTCCCGTACAGGACGCCCACACCGGTCGGGCCGCACATTTTATGGCTGGAGAAGGCTAAAAAGTCGCATTCCAGATCCTTCACATCGATTTTCAGATGCGGCGCGCCTTGGGCGGCATCGACAACCATATAAGCACCGTGGCTGTGTGCGATTTTCGCAATTTCCCTGACCGGGTTAATCGTTCCGAGCACGTTGGAAATGAGCGCCACGGCAACCATTTTGGTTTGGTCCGTAATCGTTTTTTGCACATCTTCAAGCCGTAATGTGCCATCTTCTTGCATCGGCATATATTTTAAAACGGCGCCTTTTCTTTTCGCAAGCTGCTGCCACGGAATCAGGTTGCTGTGGTGTTCCATATACGTAATGACGATTTCATCGCCTTCCTGCACATGGTCGTTCCCGAAACTGTGCGCAACCAAGTTTAACCCGGCTGTCGTCCCTTTCGTGAACACCACTTCTTCCGTCGACTCAGCGCCGATAAATTTGCGGACTTTTTCGCGCGCGCCTTCATAGCGGTCGGTCGCTTTTGTCCCGAGTGTATGGACGCCGCGGTGGACATTCGAATTGTATTCACGGTAATACTGATTGACGGCTTCAATGACACGGAGCGGCTTTTGTGAAGTCGCAGCACTGTCTAAATAAACAAGCGGATGGCCGTTTACTTCCTGGTCCAATATTGGAAACTGCCGGCGAACTTCTTTGATATCCATTATCGCACTTTCCTTTCAATGACTTCCGTCAATTGTTTTTTTACACTTTCAATCGGCAGCTGCGTGACAACCGGAGCGAGGAAGCCGTGGATGATCAGCCTTTCCGCTTCGCTTCTTGTAATGCCCCGGCTCATCAAATAGTAGAGCTGCACAGGGTCAACGCGCCCGACAGATGCGGCGTGACCGGCCATGACATCATCTTCGTCAATGAGGAGCATCGGGTTGGCGTCACCGCGCGCTTTTTCGCTCAGCATCAACACACGCGATTCCTGTTCCGCATCCGATTTGGACGCGCCATGCTCAATTTTGCCGATGCCGTTAAAGATCATCGTTGAGGCGTCTTTTACAACGCCGTGTTTTAAAATAAAGCTTTCTGTATTTTTTCCGAAGTGGGCTATCCTTGTTGTATAGTTTTGGATTTGTTTTCCGCAGCTCACGACAACTGTTTTGGAATGGGAAACGGATCCGTCGCCCATCAGGTTGGTTGTATTGTCGGAAATCGTATTGCCGTCGTTCATCATGCCAAGCGCCCATTCAATCTGTGCATCGCGTCCGGCGTAGCCCCGGCGGTTCACATAAGTGGTGACGCCTTCCGCAAGCGCGTCAACCGCACCATATTCGATTTTTGCGTTCGCTTCGGCAATGACTTCCGTAACAATATTGACGATGCCTTTTGCATTGTCGTTTGTCGAAATATAGTTTTCAACGTAAGTAACCGCACTGTTTTCATCCGCCACCACCAGCACATGGTTGAAAAGCGGCGCCGTTTCATGGTCGTGCACATAAATGGCCTGAACCGGTTCTTCCAGCACTACATTTTTCGGCAAGTATAAAAATGTCCCGCCGTTCACCAAAGCTGCATGGAGGGCGGTCAAACGGTGTTCATCCACTTTTACTGCATCTGTCATGAAGTACTTTTTCACGAGGTCAGGATGTTCTTTTACGGCTGTAAAAATATCTGTCAGGATGACCCCTTTTGCTTTTGCGCCTTCCGACAGGGAAAGGTAGGCCCGCGTCTGGTTATGCTGGATATAGAGATTCTTTTTCGCATTTTCGAGATCCACGAGCGCTTTTACTTTCTCAGGCAGTTCATTTAAAGAACTGTACGCCGGGCTTGCCACACTGAAATCCGTAAACTGTGTAAAATTCCATTTATTCAGCTTCGTCTTATCCACTTCCGGCATCGGAGCGGTTTCGGCCCGGCCAAGTGCATAGAGGCGGAGCTCCTTAAACCATTCCGGTTCGCCGTTTCGGTCGGAATAAGAGCGAACATCCTGTTGAGTCATCGATAATTTTGTTTCTACCATCATGTCTGCTGCTCCTCCCTGCTTAAGCTTCCTGGCCGACAGTTTCGTCTTCGATCCCAAGCTCCTGCTTAATCCATTCGTAACCTTCCGCTTCAAGTCGGGTTGCCAGTTCAGGGCCGCCGGATTTCACGATGCGCCCTTGCATCATAATATGGACAACATCAGGTGTAATGTAGTTGAGCAAACGCTGATAGTGGGTAATGATGATGCAGCCGAAATCATCGCTGCGCATTGAATTAATTCCTTTAGCAACAATTTTCAGCGCGTCAATATCAAGGCCGGAGTCGATTTCATCCAGAATTGCGATTTTCGGTTGAATCATCAGCAGCTGCAAAATTTCGTTCCGTTTTTTCTCGCCGCCAGAGAATCCCTCATTTAAATAGCGCTGCGCCATGTTCGTATCCATTTCAAGAAATTCCATCTTCTTATCCAGTTCACTGATAAATTTCATGAGTGGAATTTCGTTACCTTCCCCGCGGCGGGTGTTGATTGCCGAGCGCAGAAATTCCGCATTGGTGACGCCACTGATTTCGCTCGGATATTGCATCGCTAAAAACAGGCCTGCCCTTGCGCGTTCATCTACTTCCATTTCTAGCACATTTTTCCCGTCGAGCGTGATGCTGCCTTGTGTTACAATGTATTTCGGATGTCCCATAATGGCGGACGACAACGTTGATTTCCCGGTCCCGTTCGGCCCCATAATGGCATGGAACTCACCGCTGTTTACTTCCAAATTGACCCCTTTTAAAATTTCCTTTCCTTCTACTTCGACGTGAAGATCTTTGATTACAAGTTTTGATCCTGCCATTAAAAATTCCTCCGTTGATTGTATATTTCGTACAGTTCATTCTCAGTTCATTCTCAATTTATTCTCATTATTATTTTATAGCAAATGAAAACTATGCGCAACTAGTAAAAACCTGTGGATAAACGGGCAATACCGAAGTTTTTCCGTTCCCGCTTATTCTTTAATAATAGCACAAACTCGACTTGACATAAAATTCTTGATTCAGATTTATTGAATTTCCTTATATTTTCATCGCTGCCCTGTCCATGCCGCGAAAAATGGTTAAAAAAAAGCCGGGATTTTCCCAATTCCCGGTTCATTTTGTGATTCTCATTTTCATCCTGTTATTTGATAATCATAAGCGGCTGCCGTTTTCCCAAATCAGGATGGGGGCTGCCTGCGAGCCAAAAAAGGGACTCAAGCAACAAAAAATGCCGGTACGCACCCTTAAATTGGAGTTCGTCCATTTTCAGAAAGGTGCTGAGACGGTCCTTTCGGGATAACAGCAGTGGAAAGTTTTTATCCGGCATCACCAGTTCAAAATCCGCTTTACATGCGCCGGCTTGCAGCTGCTCCGCCCGCTCCTTGCAAAAAGAGACAAAGCAAACATCCTTTTCCGAGCGGAAAGACACCACAAACGGCGCAGCCGGCAAAAGCATCCGCAAATGTTTTTTTCGTACAAGATTACATAGAAAAGCCTCGATGATCTGTTCCATCTAGACACGCTCCATCCGTCCGTTTTACTTTACTATTTCCGTACGGACCGTGCCTTTCCTGCCATAACCGTTCAACAAATCGCCCGCTTTTCCCCCTGTTTTTGACGGTAAATGAGGCGATACCGTCGAACATTGTCAAATTAAGTGGGAAGATAGTTTTTCAAACAAATGTGGAACGGAATGGAAAGCATACACTTTTTCTTTCAAATTTCCTTTTTCAAATAGGAGCAGGCATGGCACACTTTCGATTTGGTATATTTCCGCCATTTTCGGCACATAGTTCAAATTGGCTTTCGCATAGGTAAACTGTTTGGCAGCCTGCTCCACAATGTCCAACATTTTCCCCGCCAACTGGCATGTCCCACATAACGGGGTGTAAAAATAAAGGGCCAATTTTTCTTCCTGCATAATCCGTTCGCTTAAATGTTTTTCTTTTGTCCAGTCATCCATAAGCACATCCATTCCTTTATCATTACGAAGGCACCGCATCCGGGATGCAGTGCCTTTTTCATCTGTTACGCTTCTTGAATCATTTTCTCATATTGTTCGGCCGTTAACAATTCATCCGCTTCGCTCGGGTCGGACGGTTCAACAACGATCATCCAGGCTTTTTCATACGGGGATTCATTGACAAATTCAGGGTTGTCGTTCAAATCCGCATTGACTGCAACGACTTTTCCACTGACCGGGGCATATAATTCCGAAACGGTTTTAACGGATTCCACGCTCCCAAAAGGTTCATTGGCTGTCACTTCATCGCCTTCTTCCGGCAATTCGACAAACACAATATCCCCAAGTTCAGATTGCGCAAAATCGGTAATGCCGATCCGGAAATTCCCATCCTCTTCTTTGACCCACTCATGATCTTCCGAATACCGCAAATCCTCTGGTACCGCCATCACATATCCCTCCGTTGTATGTATCTGTTCAAAAATTCAACCTTTCAAGTCTAAAATTACATAAAAATACAGCTTAAATCAATCATTTTATAAGTTTTTTTCATAATCTTCTTCATTAAAGCCGAACAGCGCAAATGCATCGCCGGCCAAAATCGGACGTTTGATGAGCATGCCGTCAGATGCAAGCATTTCGAGGAGTTCATCTTCGGATAAAGCCGGGATTTTATCTTTCAAACCGAGTTCACGGTATTTTTGCCCGCTCGTGTTAAACAGCTTCTTGATCTCAAGCCCGCTCTTTTCATAATAGTCTTTGAGTTGCGCTTTGGAAGGCGGGTTTTCCACAATGTGCACGGCTTCATAAGCAATTTCGTGTTCGTCCAGCCATTTTTTCGCTTTCCGGCATGTGCCGCATTTCGGGTACCAGTAAAAAGTCAGTGCCATCTTGTTCACTCCTTGGCAAAATATCGTTACCTGTATGTTATGCGATTTTGCCCGGATATGCAAAGAAAGAAGCAGAGCTGCAGGCTGCTTCCCGGGCTTTTTGAATAGACGTGACATTCACTTCGTTTTCCGTTTGCGGACCGCTTTTTTCGCAGAAGTCTCGTGAATTTCGCGTATATCAAAACGGGGATTTAGAACGGACACTCTTTTAACAAGGGGTTTTGGGGATAAGATTTGCCACGCCAGCACATTCATGAGCAACCTTTTTCATGCGGAGTTCTTTTGAGTTTTTAGCTTTTCAAATAAGGTTCAAGCATATCGATCGCTTCCTGTAGCTTCTTGGCATTTTTTAAATACATTTTTTTCGCTTCATCTGAATCCGTCTGTAATGCGAAAGATTCCAGATCAGACTGGCTTTTTTTTATCATTGACATTAATAATGGTTTTTGTTGAGACGTTGGTAATTTCAATTGATCATCATAAACATCCACGGTTAATTGCCCGTAAGAATCGACTTGGGCCATAAATACATTGTCAAGGGCTACACCAAGCTTATCCAGTTCTGTTTTTAACCATTGCCGGGTTTTGTTTGCTTCCGCAAGAGGATCATCTAAAATTTTCCCATCCATGATAACCGTCTGGGGAACTTTTTCGTTTGCTACTTTGAGATTCAAATCTTTTGGGATTAACGGCCGGTTCTCTTTTTTCAAAAATACGCTTAGATCCCCATTTGGTTCTAATACTGCGAACTCTACGTCTGCTGCGTTAAATACATTCTTTTTCCTTAATAATGAATTTAAATCATCAATGGTATAGTGTTCTTTTCTCAAACTATCTTCCATAATTTTTCCATCTTTAATAAAGACGACTGATTTTCCTTCCGCAAAGTCCCTGAATTTTTTGCTTTTTAAAGAAAGAACGTCAACACCATAGGTTATGCCGCAAAAAAGCACGAGTACAATTAATCCGTGGATAATATTTCCATCTACACCTGTGATTACTTCAGCAGCGACGCTTCCGATTGTAATACCTGAAATATATTCAAAAAAAGAAAGCTGGGAAATTTGTTTAGATCCCAATATTTTTGTCATTAAGAATAAAACGGCGATAAACAAAATGGATCGTAATACAATCTCAAACCATTCAGGCACATTGATCACCCCGATTAATTTGGTTTATATTGTGGTTCTTCGCGTTCCATTTGATGAATGCGGATTTGCAAGTCTTGTTTTATTTCTCCGACTAACAGCATCGCCTGATGAAAAGCTTGTTGGGCTTTTTCATCCATAGCATTTAAAGCCAGGGTTGAGAGTTGGGTCTCAATCCCCTTAACAGTCGCTAAGCTTTGCTTTACATTGGAGTATACAGTCAATTATCCTCCCCATCCTTCCCTTGTCTTTAATTTGATCTAAAAGTAAGTTTTTATTTGAAAAAGGTTGGCAAAAAAGCCAACCCGCAACTTCAAAGGACGACATTATTGTTGCTTATACTGGGGTTCTTCAGTTTGAATGGCCTGAAGACGCGGTTCTAAGCTATCAATAATTGCTTGCGTTTGTTGTGCTGCATTTTGGTAAAGTTGTTTCGCCTGTTGATTTTCAGTCTGCAAAGCAAATTGTTCAAAACTTGCCTGTGCACTTTTTAACCCTACTAAAGCTTGAGTAACTTGAGTTGCGACTGTCATTTTTGTATCCCTCTTTCGTCAAAATGATCGCTTGCGTAATGTATTATTTCTTCATTCGTTAGCAATATATGTGGTAAAATTTGGCGTAACACAGCGATCTTTTCTCTACATCGAAACATCAGGAATCTCAATTTTAGAAGATAGAAATTATTTTAATAACTGATGCCAATAAATTATAAAAAATGGTTATTATTCCAACAGTCTCTGATAACATTGCTTTGCATTAAAAAAGGGGTGCCCCCGGGTCAGCTCACTGACTTTGGGGACAGCCCTTTTTCTTTCATATTACAGCACATAACGTTCGGCTTCGATGATTTTGTCGGCGGCTTCGCGTTTTTTCGAAATGACGTTTATCGGCGTGTGGCGCGTTAATTTGCGGAGCGCGGACAGCGTCATTTGCAATTGGTCGCCCTCCAGGCAGGCTGCAAGCGATTCTTTTGCAATTTGTTCTGACTGGTTGAACGCTTCTTGTGTGAAAATTTGCGTGTACAACAGTTTTTGTTGATGTTTGTCTACGCCTTCTTTGTTGATCGCTTTTTCTGTCCGGAGCACGCAGGACTCGGCTGCATATACATTCGAAACGAGGTCGGCCACATTGGCGAGCAGTTCCTGTTCGTTTTCGAATTTCTTACCGAAAGTTTGCAGCGCCGTTCCTGCCACAAGCAGCGCAATTTTTTTCATGTTCCTGACCAAATATTTTTCCTGTTCAAGCGGCTCATCGCCCACCTGGTCCGGCATCATCATCATCAATTCTTCCTGCAGGCTTTGCGCTTTCTCGAGAAGTGGCAGTTCCCCTCTGAAAGCTTTTTTCACATACGTACCCGGCACGATCAGGCGGTTGATTTCGTTCGTTCCTTCAAAAATCCGGTTGATGCGGGAGTCGCGATAAGCCCTCGATACTTCGTATTCATCCATGAATCCGTATCCGCCGTGGATTTGCACTGCTTCGTCGACAATATAGTCAAGCACTTCGGATGCAAAGAATTTGTTCAGCGAGCATTCAATCGCGTATTCTGCGATCGCATTGGCCACCGCGCGCCCGTCTTTTTCTTCTTCCGGCGTAAAGTGGCTCATTCTTTCATCGAACAATCCGACTGTGCGGTATACAGAGCTTTCGGCTGCATACAATTTCGAAGCCATCGTGCCGAATTTTTCTTTCGTCAGGTTAAACTGGGAAATCGGCGTTTTGAACTGCTGGCGGCCGTTCGCATATTTTACGGCAATTTCCAATACATATTTGCTGGATCCGACTGCGCCGAGCCCTAATTTATAACGGCCGATATTTAAAATGTTGAACGCGATCTTATGCCCTTTGCCGATTTCGCCGAGCACATTTTCCACCGGAACCTGCACGTCCTCAAGAATAAGGGTTCTCGTGGAAGACGATTTGATCCCCATTTTCTTTTCTTCCGCACCGGTCGAAACGCCCGGGAAAGTGCGTTCCACGATAAAGGCCGTGAATTTGTCGCCGTCCACCTGCGCATAAACGGTGAAGACATCTGCAAATCCCGCGTTCGTGATCCATTGTTTTTCCCCATTTAAAATATAGTGGGTACCGGCTTCGTTTAATCTCGCCGTCGTTTTGGCGCTGCGTGCATCCGATCCGGAGCTTGGCTCAGTTAAGGCATAGGCGGCAATCCATTCTCCCGTTGCCAGTTTCGGCAAATATTTTTTCTTTTGTTCTTCGTTTCCAAATAAAACGATCGGAAGCGACCCGATGCCGACATGGGCGCCGTGGGAAATTGCAAATCCGCCGGCCTTGGCGATTTTTTCGGAAATCAAAGCGGAGCTCACTTTATCAAGGGCAAGGCCGCCGTATTCTTCCGGGACATCGGCGCTTAAAAGCCCGAGTTCGCCGGCTTTTTTCAATAATTTGACGGAACGGTCGAATTCATGGTTTTCCAAGTATTCCACTTGCGGTATGACTTCATTGTTCGTGTAGTCTTCCGCCGTTTTGGCAATCATTTTTTGTTCTTCGGAAAGTTCTTCGAGCGTAAACACTTGTTCCGGTGTAATGTCGTCGATTAAGAAACTGCCGCCTTTTACAAATTCTTCAGTTTGGTTTGCCATTTCAAATTCCTCCCTTTTCGTATTTCAAATTCGAATGCGGGATGCGGCTCCGGCCCCTTCAAGGGATCAAACTTGCCGAAAGTTTCCGGACCGCCCCTTTTATGAAACGAGTTCAAACACGCCGGCTGCGCCCATGCCGCCGCCAATACACATCGTGACGACGCCGAACTGCACATTTCTCCGCTTCATTTCATGCGCAAGTGAGAGGGTTAATTTTGCGCCTGTGCAGCCGAGCGGGTGGCCAAGGGCAATAGCGCCGCCGTTGACATTGACAATATCTTCGTCAAGGCCGAGCTGGCGGATGACCTGGATCGACTGTGAAGCGAATGCTTCGTTTAATTCAAACAGCCCGATATCCTCAAGGTTTAAACCTGCCAGTTTCAAAGCTTTCGGTACGGCTTCCACCGGGCCGATTCCCATGATTTCAGGGCGGACACCTGCAACCGCAAATGAGCGAAATTTCAGAAGTGGCTTCAGGCCAAGGGATTCGGCTTTTTCTTTATCCATTAGCATGACCGCGGCGGCGCCGTCGCTTGTTTGCGACGAGTTGCCGGCCGTAACGGTGCCGTTTACCGAAAATGCCGGACGCAGTTTTGCGAGCGTTTCCAAGTTTGTATCCGGACGGACGCCTTCATCCTGCGAAAATACAACCTTTTTTTCAATGAGTTCGTTATCGTCGTTCACCGTACGGATCGTGACATCGACCGGGACGATTTCCTCATTAAATTTGCCTTCCGCAATGGCTCTCGCCGCTTTTTGGTGGCTACGCACGCTGAACGCATCCTGGTCTTCGCGGCTGACGCCGAATCGTTTCGCGACTTCTTCAGCCGTATGCCCCATACTCATATAATATTCCGGCGCCGTTTCCGCGAGCCTCACATTCGGGCGGACAACATGCCCCATCATCGGGACAAGGCTCATCGATTCCGCCCCGCCGGCGATAACCGTATCGGAATGGCCGAGCATAATCCTTTCCGCGCCGTAAGCGATCGCCTGCAGCCCGGATGAGCAGTAGCGGTTAATCGTGATTGCCGGCACCGTTTCCGCGAGCCCCGCCAAAACCCCGATATTGCGCGCCATGTTCATGCCTTGCTCCGCTTCCGGCATGGCGCAGCCGATAATCAAATCATCAATATTCCCTTCATAGTTGCCGGCGCGTTTTAACGTTTCTTTTACGACCAACGCGCCCAAATCGTCCGGCCTGACTGTTGCCAGCGTCCCTTTTTTTGCTTTGCCGACCGGCGTTCTCGCACCTGCCACAATGACAGCTTCCCTCATCGATTTCCCCTCTTTCCGTGTTTTTGCCAAAAAATTAGTTAAAATTAGTTTCTTAACGGTTTTCCTTTTAGCAGCATGTGCTGCATCCGCTGCTGTGTTTTCGGCTGGGCGATCAAGCTTAAGAAGGCTTCCCTTTCCAAATCCAGCAAGTATTGTTCATCTACTTTTGTCCCAAATGGCACTTTCCCGCCCGAAAGCACGTATGCAATCTTTTTCGCGATCTCCAAATCGTATTCAGAAATATAACCGGACAGATACATCTGCTGCGCCCCAAGCAAAAGCGCCGCATAACCTGTTTCCCCGACGACCGGGATTTTTTCGCGGACAGGCGGTCTGTAACCGGATTCAACCAAATGCAGCACCGCCCGTTTTGCATCGTAGATCAGGTGGTCCGGATTGGAACTGATGCCGTCCGTCTGATCGAGGAAGCCGTTTTCGCGCGCTTCTTCGGCGGATGTGGACACTTTTGCCGTCGCGATCGTTTCAAAGACTCTGTTGGCAACATTTTGCAGGTCAAACTGCACACCTTTCGGGATATTTTTCAAGTGCTTCATGTACAGCTCTTTATTGCCGCCTCCGCCCGGAAGCAGCCCGACCCCGGTTTCCACAAGGCCCATATACGTTTCACTTGCCGCCTGGATGTGCGCCGTGTGCAGACAAACTTCAGCACCCCCGCCGAGCGCCATCTGGAACGGCGCGGCGACAACCGGCTTCCGGCTGTATTTGATTTTCATCATCGTATTTTGGAACTGGCGGACGACCATATCGAGTTCAAAAATGTTGTCATCCTGCGCTTCCATAAGCATTAACGCCAGGTTCGCCCCGACGCAGAAGTTTTTGCCCTGGTTGCCGATGACAAGCCCTTTGTAATTTTTCTCCACTTCATCTATCGCAAAATTGATCATTTGCAAAATATCGAGCCCGATGGCATTGCTTTTCGAATGGAATTCAAGCAGGAGCACCCCGTCGCCGATATCAATCAGGCTGGCGCCGGCATTTTCTTTGATGGTTTTACCTTGTTTTTTCAAAGCTTTCAGGCTGATTTCTTTCGGGTTCGTTTCCACGGCTTTGTATTCGCCGTTATCGTAATAGAAAACAACGCCGTTTTCTTCTTTGTAAAAAGAGGTAAAGCCTTTATCGAGCATTTCTTTTACCCAGCCCGGCACCCGGATGCCGTCCAGCTCCATTTTCTGCACGGATTTTCCAACGCCAATCGCATCCCATGTTTCAAACGGCCCGTAGCTCCAGCCGAACCCCCATTTCATCGCCCGGTCGATCGAAACGATATCATCGGCAATGGTGCCGGTCAGTTCCGCCGTATAAGCGAGACACGGGGCGAGGATGTTCCAGAGCAGCCGGCCGGCGCGGTCATCTGCGTAGATGATGGTTTTTATTTTATTGGCAGCGCCTTTTACCTGCTGGGCCGCTTTTAAAGAAGCCGCTTTCATTTTTGTGCGCTCTCCGTATTCCATTGTTTCAGGATCCAGTTCATAAATGTCTTTGCCTTTTTTCACATAAAAGCCCTGACCGGTTTTGCTGCCGAGCCATCCTTTTTCAACGAGTTTGTGCATAAAATCCGGTACTTTAAAGATTTCTTTTTCTTCACCGCCGACTTTTTCATATACGTTTTTTGCAACATGGACAAACGTATCGATGCCGACGACATCAAGCGTCCTGAACGTCGCGCTTTTCGGGCGCCCGATAACCGGGCCCGTAATGGAATCGACTTCCCCGATCGTATAACCACCTTTTATCATTTCGCGGACAGTGACAAGCAGGCCATATGTGCCGATGCGGTTGCCGATAAAGTTTGGCGTATCCTTTGCGATGACGACGCCTTTTCCGAGCACGTCTTCACCAAACTGTTTCATAAAAGCAACGACTTCCGGATCGGTATCGGCCGTCGGAATCACTTCCAGCAGTTTCAAATAGCGCGGCGGGTTGAAAAAGTGGGTGCCGAGGAAATGCTTTTTAAAATCTTCGCTCCTCCCTTCCGCCATTGCTTCGATCGAAATTCCGGACGTGTTCGAGCTCACGATCGTGCCCGGCCGGCGGTATTGGTCGACTTTTTCAAACACGGATTTTTTAATGTCCAAACGTTCCACAACCACTTCGATGATCCAATCCGCTTCTTTTAAACGGCCGATATCATCTTCCAAATTCCCCGCTTCGATCAAAGACAGGCTTTTTTTTGAAGTGAGCGGGGCCGGTTTCTGCTTCAGCAGTTTTTTGAGCGCGGTTAGGCTGAAGCGGTTCCTGACATCTTTGTCTTCCAATGTTAACCCCTTTGTTTTCTCCTCTTCTGTCAGACCGTTCGGGACGATATCCAGCAAAAGTGTTGGGATCCCGATGTTTGCCAGATGTGCGGCAATTCCAGATCCCATTACGCCGGAACCGAGAACGGCCGCTTTTTTAATGTTATACCGCATAATGCATCCCCTTTCGACAATCGTTTGAATGAATACTCATTCATTATACTTTTTAAAAAAATAACGCTTTCAGCTTTTCTAATAATAATATATACGAATTTTTCCGTCCTATCAATCACTTATTCTCAAAAAATGACCATTTTTTAAAATTTTTTATGTTCCGCGCCGATTTGGACAAGATAAACCCGCAAGCCGATGAGGAGGTGGAAACATGGCAAAATTAAAGAAAAACCCATCTAAAGCAGGCGTCAGTGCAGCAAGCGTAAAAGGCAACGCCGGACCGACAATCAAAGCGGACGGCGGTGGTAAAGTGAACAGCCAGAACAACCAGTACAAAAAATAGCAGCCCTGCCCTGCATAAGATGCGCTACTCTTTCAAACAATAGGAAAAGACATGTAATAAAGGAGGAACAATCATGCAACAGCAGCCTTTTTCACAGCAGCAAAACGCGCAAATGAATTACAGCGCTCCACCACAGGTAATGTCGACAAAAGATTTGGCATATGTGAATGATATGCTGGCATGGAATCTGCTTGCAATGAAAAAAGCGCATGATGCCGCCATGCGCTGCCGGGACATTGAATTAAAAACGGTTTTTGAAGCGTGCGGGCAAATGCACCAGCGCCATTACCTGCAGATCATGGGGCATTTGAACAACCACCTGCAGCAGTAACAGGCGGCCCTTAATCCACTAGATGAGGAGGCATGAAGATGGACAACCAGCAAAAAATTCAAAACCCGAAAACGCAGGTCCCCGAAACGCCGGAGATGAACGACCGCGACCTCGCTAATGACCTGCTTTCCATGGAAAAATACATGACGGCTTCCTATAATACGGCAATGAATGAAGCGAGTCACGAAGCGCTGTACCGCGATCTCCTTTCCATTTTCACGGAAACACAAAACCAGCAGCGCAAACTGTACGAATTGATGTTCAAAAGAGGATGGTATAGTCTTGAAGCGGCGGAGCAGCAGAAACTGCAGCAATCTTACCAGCAGCATCAGGGCTACGCGTCGCAGTTCCCGTACGGAGGCCAGGTGCAGTGATCAAAAGCAGGCGGGGCCATAAGCCCCGCCTGCTTTTTAATTCTCGCTCGAAAACATATATTTTTTATAATGGTAACGGATGGAAAAAATAAACCCAACCGAGAGCATATTGCCCATCAGCGAGCTGCCCCCGTAGCTGATAAACGGAAGCGGAATCCCGGTGATCGGCAATACCTGGATCGTCATGCCGATGTTTTCGAATACGTGGAACGTAATCATTGAAATGACGCCCGCGCAAATGTACGTGTAAAAATCATTTTTCGTTTCAAGCCCAGCTTTGATAATATGGTAAATTAACATAAAAAACAAGCCGATGACGATGCTTCCGCCAATGAAGCCGAACTGTTCCCCGATGACGCTGAAAATAAAGTCCGTCTGGTTTTCCGGAAGATTGACTTCCGTCGTGCCGAGCCCTTTCCCAAATGTCTGCCCCGACCCGATCGCCATTAAAGACTTGATCAAATGGTAACCGTCCGTCGTAGAATAGTTGTACGGATCAAGCCAGGCATAAATCCGGCCGAACTGGTATTGGCGGACGCCGAGGTAGGTTTCAAGTATCTTCGGGTTCCAGAGGACAAAATAAAAAATGACCGCAACAAGTGCCGCACCGCCGCCGAAAATCGGAAGGAGCAGTTTCCACGTGATCCCCGACACAAAAACGAGCCCGAAAAAGATGGCAATAAACACCAAAGTGGTTCCCAAATCCTGGGAAATAGTCAGCATCAGCGGCACAAAAAGACATAAGCCGAGCTTGATAAACAGCCAAAAATCGGATTTTACTGTCCGGTTCAGCACTTTTTGGTTATGGTCCGATATGAGCCGGGCCATTGCCAAGATCAAAAACGGCTTCATGAATTCCGACGGTTGGAACGAACCGATGACCGGAAACACGAACCAGTTTTTTGCCCCTTTAATCACAGGGGCAATGGAGGCCGGCGCAATCATCAGCAAAACCAATAGAAGAATGCCAAGCCCGTAGCCGTACCAGGAAATTTTTTTCAGCTGTTCTGAATCCAGTCTGATGACAAGCGCAATCAGGCCGACGCCAATCATATAGAAAAGCGCTTGTTTTAATACAAAGCTGTGATTGGCAGTGTATATCGACACAAGGCTGACAATGCAGAACAACATCAGCGTCAGGACAAGGCCGTAGTCAATTCTGGAATTATTATCGTGTGAAGCCATTCAAATATCACCTATCTGCGTGCTTTAATGTCATAGCAAAAGAAAGCAGCCGGCCTGTAAAATCTATTTTTTAATGCATAAGGCAGGCGCGCAAAACGGAAACACTCATCGTTTTTTTCATACAAACTTTATTATACATCATACCGGCATAAGCACAATCATTTTCCTTTTGGAAATATTTTTGAGGAGGCCGGCATCAGTTAAAAAAAATTGAATCCTCCTGTTCTGCCGATTAAAATAGTAGGAAAGCGAAAAAATATCGATGGAGATGGTTATGATTTATGGAACCGATCAAAAGCACAGAAGCGTTTAAAAAAATTACCAGGGGAAGCGATCCGGTCATCGTAAAATTTTATGCGGATTGGTGCCCGGATTGCAAAGTAATGAATATGTTTATCGGGGATATCATCAAGGATTACCCGCAATACAAATGGTACGAAATCAACAGCGACGAGTTCCGCAGCATTGCGGATGAAAACCAAGTAATGGGCATCCCGAGCCTGCTCGTGTTTCAAAACGGCGAGAAAAAAGCGCACCTGCACAGCGCGAACGCAAAAACACCCGAACAGGTCCGCGAATTTTTGGATTCCGTTGCATTATAAAAAAAATCGGCCGCGTGCCGATTTTTTTGCTGAGGGGCATCTCCCGCTTTGTACAGCTGCGGTCGCTATCGGCCGACGGTTCTGTCCTATGCAAGGCGGGTAATAGCCCGTCCCGCGCCTTGTTTCCTTTATCTTAGCCGAAGACAGTGAAATCCATCCCCCTGGCCGAGGCCCCTCCGTTTTTTATTGGCTCTGTTACATTATATTGTTGATTCCTGCGGGATAGCGGCAAGAAGAAACCCCTCGTGCTGAGATATCGAACGTGGCCCGCAGACGCAGGGAGCGAAGCGGATTTCGCGATCATCAACATTGATTACGAACATAACCTTTTATTAATATGTTGTCAATTTCAACATTTCCTGGAGCCGGTAAATGCCTTTTAAAAAATAGGTGGTGAAGCCTTTATGTTTTTCGTACGGAACGGTGAAGGCACCATCCTTATTTGTCCATAGCCGCCCGAAATAGCGGCTGATGTCTTTTGTGACGGTTGCGTTATTAGGGGCTTTTACAAACAAATCCGTCTCTAGGTTGTAATCATCCAAATTCCTTAGCGTCAAATTGGTCGACCCGCCGAAAAACAGCGATTGTCCGGGCTTTTCGATCCATATGAGTTTTGGGTGGAATTGCTCGAGCCCAGTATTGTACCAGCGAATTTTGATTTTCCCGTCCGTTTTTTGCGCCAGCTCCTGCGCTACAGGCTGGTTCGGCAGCCCGATTTTTTTATGGCCGAACGCATTTAAGTTCGGGTCCAAAATGAGCCGGATGGAAACCCCGCGTGCCGATGCCTCCTCAAGCGCATCGACCACTCTCCTGTCCGCCAGATAAAACATCGCCATTGAAATTGTATCACCTTTTTTCGTGGCGTTCAGTTCCTTCATTAATCGGCTGTACACTTTCCCCTCGGTTAACAGCTGTACAGCAATATCGCCTTTTTCCTCCTTTTTCCCCTTATACGCAGGTAGTTTTGGCCCGTCCGACATATCGGAAGCCGACTGCTCCGATTTCAGTACATCGCTTACGATCGACCCTTTTACGAGAAAAGCGATATTCGAATGCCAGCCACTTGCATCATGGGGATTTCCGGAAGCAATGACCGCACCTTTTTCGGTTGCAAACGTTTTGCGGTGGTTCGCCTTAATATTGAACAGTTCCAAATAAGAACGGAGCGCCATTTTCGGCGCATTATCCCCGAAAGCGTTCGGCAACCAGCCTTTTCCGCCCTGCCCGAACCATTGGAAAAACATGTGCCATATCCCGGAATAGAGCGGCGTCGAGTCGCGCAGCGGATCGAGATTCGTATATACTACCTGGATGCCGTGCTTTTCGAGCCTTTTTAAAACAGGGGCTTCGTGCGATCCATAAGAAGTGTTGATCGGGTCAGAAATGATAATGATTTGGATTTGCGGCTCTTTTTCTTTTTTCTCAATGAATTGATCGGCCAATGTTTCGCTCAATAGCGGCACTTTCATTTTTTTATCATGGTAACCGTTAAAAAGGAAAAAATCGGCCACAATAAATTGATGGGCATCATCGATCATCCGATAAATTTCGGGATAAATGGATTGTTCCACTTTCCTTTTTCCTGTCCCCTTTTCCCGGTACGTCAAATCGGCAAGAAAGCGGATATCGCGCCCATTGATATCGTATGTTTTGCTTGCATACGAAATGCCTTTTGGCAGCGGTTTATAAGTATTATACAAAATCACGGCCGCATAAATGGCAAGCAGGATGAGCACAAAAGCGGACCAGTATTTCATTTTGCCTTTTTTCACACGAATCCTCCCCTTATTTGTTCATATCATGCCCCGGGAAAGAAGGGGCCAAACATGGGGCGTTTTGGAAAACGGCAGCATTGGGTACTTTAGAACGATCACGCTTAGAAAGGAATCGACTGGATATGATTTGGACGATCATCGGCATTATATTGACGCTCTAGATTTTAGGTATATTTTCCATATTGCAAGTGCATTTATCCATCTCCTCCTTGTGCTTGCCGCTATCATACTGCTGGTCAAAATTTTTACCAGCCGGCACAGCAGAAGAAGCCATTGAATGGCAGATCATATAAAAAGAAGGCCTATAGCCGCAATTTTCAAACACGGCTTTAGGCCTTCCTTTTTAAGGTAAAAGCTTAATTCCCAATGCTTCTGCAATTTTTTCACCGTACCGTCTCAATTCCGCGATCCCGTAAAAAAGGGACAGCATGCCTTGAAAAACGTATTTTCTTTTCTTTTCCTGGTACAATTCCTCTTTTAACATCAGGACAGCATTTTGCAGATCCTGCTTCTCCTCAAGTGGCAGATCAAGCTCCGCAATCTTCCTCTTCATTTCCGCAAGCAGGCTGCATATTTCGCCGGTTTCATCATTCACCGGATAAAGGTCTTCAATTTTGCGACGGACAAGGGGCGGCCGCCGTTCTTTCAAAAAGCCTTCAGCAGCGTAATCCAATTGATCCATAATAAATTCTGCGAGCTGTTCCAGATCCACCTCTACGCCATCAATGACCGTGATTTTCATGTATGCATGAACAATGCCCCCGTACACGAGAATAGCGTCCAGCACATATGGTTCAAATGCTTCCCCATATATTGAAAGCATCAGTTCTTTATAGTACTTTTGTATAGCGTAATTCTTTTTCTCGAAAAATACCCTTAAGCCCTCGTTTATAGAATGGTTTTGTTCCCGCTGCAGCATGACGATAAAATCGCGGTGCCGGATGCAAAATTGAAACAGGGAAACCAGCTGCCTTTTTTCCTTTTCCCTCGGCGTGGCTTTTTGTTTCTCGATTTCCTTCAATATTTTTGAAAGTTCATCAAAATAGTATTGGAAAATTTCTATTAATAACTCATCTTTTGAAGAAAAGTACGTATAAAAAGCCCCTTTGGAAATCCCGCAAACATTCACAATGTCCTGGACCGTTGCCGTTTGGTAGCCTTTCTCCGCAAATAATTTGATTGCCGCCCGGATTAATTCCTCTTTTTTCTGCTTCATCTTCATCACCGCATAGAATAATCAACCGAAACAAATGACATCCATCAATTTCAGCCCTGTAACCTAGGGAAATTTTGTTTTGCCCTTGCTTTGTTAGGAAAGTGGGCAAAATATCATCTCCATAAATATTACCCTGCCTTCTACATTATTTTCACAAATTTTATCTAAAAAAGGTTGAAATCAAAAATAAAGTCAGTTATATTATAACTGGAATATGACCAGTCAGTCAAATCATTCTGACTGGTCATCAATCATTTTCAAAGGAGTGTCGCAACTACCGTGAAACATATTATCCAGTTCTGCCTTAGCAACAAGTTTGCCATTTGGCTCATGACACTGATTGTTACAGGCGCAGGCATTTACGCCGGAATGAATATGAAAATGGAAACCATTCCGAATATCAATGCCCCGATTATGATGATCACGACAACCGATACCGGAGCAACACCGCAGGAAGTGGAAGATAAAATCACCACGCCAATCGAAGAAAAAGTGAAAGACCTTACCGGTGTCCAAACCGTGACCACTTCATCAACCGAGGGCAGCTCCCAGATCCAGCTCGAGTATAAATACGGGCAGGATATGGACCAAGCGAAAAAAGATATCCAGGATGCGCTCGAAAAAGTGGATCTGCCGGATAATGTCGACGCTCCTGCAGTACAAAGGATCAGCATCAACGATTTCCCGATCCTTTCTTTAAGTGTTTCAAATCAGCATAAGTCTTTTCAAGATTTAACAAAAATAGTCGAAGAAGATCTTGTTCCAGAACTCCAAAGCATTGACGGTGTATCTGATGTTCAGACTTCGGGGCAGTATGTCCAGGAAGTCCAATTGACCTTTGACCAAAATAAGCTGAATGCACTGGGGCTTACTGAAGATACTGTAAAGCAGGTGATCCAAAACTCAAATATTACAGTTCCGCTCGGTTTAATTAACTTCGGGAAACAGGACAAATCGGTTGAAATCGACGGGAATGTAAAATCCCTTAAATCTTTTGAAAACATGAAAATCCCGTATACCCCAACATCCGGCACAACCGGCAGCTATTCCGCATCTGCCGCTTCCGGCACCCAAAGTGCGGCGCAGGCCGGAATCCCGACTGTTGCATTAAAAGATATTGCGGACATTAAAGTTGTCGGCAAACATGAGTCGATTTCGAAAACGAACGGAAATGACTCCATTGGCATTCAAATTACAAAAGCGCCGGATGCCAACACGGTAGATGTGGCCGACGCTGTAAATGAAAAAGTGAAAAAATTTAAAGTCAACTATCCGGGTATGCAGGTCTCCACAATTTTGGACCAGGCCACCCCGATCAAAGACTCAGTGAAAACGATGCTTGAAAAAGCGGTTATCGGGGCAATTTTTGCAATTTTGATCATTCTGTTGTTTTTGCGGAATGTGCGTTCCACGATTATCGCGGTTGTCTCCATTCCTCTCTCGCTACTGATTTCTTTTATCATTTTGAAGCAGCTCGGCATCACCTTAAACATCATGACGCTTGGGGCCATGACGGTCGCAATCGGGCGTGTCATCGATGACTCGATTGTTGTCATAGAAAATATATACAGGCGCCTGAACTCCCCAAGTGAAAAACTGAAAGGCAAGGCGCTGATCCGTGAAGCGACAACCGAAGTATTTAAGCCGATTATGGCCTCCACAATCGTTACCGTTGTTGTATTTTTGCCACTGGCGTTAGTAAAAGGCATGGTCGGCGAGCTGTTTATGCCATTTGCTTTGACGCTTATTTTTGCGCTTTTGGCATCGCTTCTGGTCGCAATCACCGTCGTCCCGATGTTTGCGCACTCGCTGTTTCAAAACGGGGTGAAGAAAAAAAGCGGGGCACTGCAGAAAGAGCACGGCACGCTTGCTTCTTTATATAAAAAAGTGCTGGACTGGTCGCTCAACCATAAGCTGGTTACTTTCGGTACAGCATGCCTACTTTTAATCGGAAGCTTGTTTTTAACCCCGCTGATCGGCGTCAGCTTTATCGAAAACGAAGGACAGAAAGTGGTTTATGCCACGTATACGCCGGATCCGGGCGAAACGCTGTCTGATATAAAGAAAGTTACTGCAAAAGCGGAAGACTTTTTATTGAAACGTGAAGGCGTAAAAAATGTGCAGTACTCGATCGGCAATACAACTTACAGCACGAGCAGCAACTCCGCGGTTTTTGTCATAGAGTACAAAGAAAACACGAAGAATTTTGATAAAGAACCGGAAAAAGTCATAAAAGCGATCCAAAAACTGTCTGACCAGGGGACTTGGAAAGCACAGGATTTTAACGCCGGGTCAAGCAAAGATTTAACGATGTATGTATACGGCAACGATATGGAAGAAATCAAGCCTGTGGTCAACAAAATCGAAAACGTTATGAAAAACAATCATGACTTAAAGAATGTCGAAACAAGCCTTTCAAAAACGTATAGCCAATATACACTCGTGGCGGACCAGGACAAGTTGAGCCGGCTCGGACTAACGGCCGGGCAGCTCGGCACAGGGCTGGCGCAAACAGGCAACCAGTCCATCCTTACTACCGTTGAAAAAAACGGCAAAGAACTGGATGTATATGTGAAAGCGGCGGATTCCGATTATAAGGACATCAATGACCTGACAAAGAAACAAATAACCACTTCCCTCGGTACAAAAGTTCCATTAAAAGATGTGGTCACGGTGAAAAAAGGGGAAACCCCGAATGCGGTCCAAAAACGTGACGGGAAAATTTATGCCAGTGTAACGGGGACAATTAAAACGGCAGATGTCTCGAAGGTCACGCAGGATGTTCAAAAGAAAGTGGACAAACTTGATATCCCGAAATATATCCATGTGGAAACGGGCGGCGTTACAACAGACATCAATGACTCGTTTACAAAACTCGGTTATGCGATGGCGGCCGCAGTTGCAATTGTATACCTTGTGCTTGTCATTACATTCGGCGGGGCGCTCGCACCATTTACAATTTTATTCTCGCTGCCGTTTGCAGTGATCGGCGCATTGGTTGCGCTGTTTTGGGCGAATGAAACAATCAGCGTCACTGCCATGATCGGGGCGCTGATGCTGATCGGGATTGTCGTTACGAACGCGATCGTGCTCATCGACCGGGTTGTCCATAAAGAGCGGGAAGGGCTGTCAACAAGGGAAGCGTTGCTGGAAGCAGGGGCTACAAGGCTGCGCCCGATTTTAATGACCGCTTTTGCTACCATCTTTGCGCTCGTTCCGCTCGCATTGGGATACGGCGGCGGCGGGCTCATTTCAAAAGGGCTCGGCATTACCGTTATCGGGGGATTAACAAGCTCCACCCTGCTCACGCTTTTAATCGTACCGGTTGTTTACGAATTTTTAATGAAATTCAGGAAAAAAGGTAAAAAAATAAAAGAAGCATAAGAACAGCATTCCGGCTAAAAAGGGGGCGCCCCCTTTTTAGCTGGAAAATGATATTCCTTCACCGGCTTTGTGAAGGAAAAAGCGTCACCCATTCATTCGCTTCGCTGATTCTTCGTACCTTTCCGCCGATATTTTCGGCACTTCCGCTGATTTTTCCGGAATGTCCGCCGATTTTCCTATATCTTCCGCCAATTTCGCAAAACAAATTGCGACCGTCTTGCTGCCGAAACCCACTTGTTGGATTTTTATCATGCCCCAACGAAAAAGGAACTGCCCCACAAGCCATTCACTAACCTGAGGCACCCCTTTTTTACGCAGGGCAATATTGATTTCAAGAAAAGCGGTCATCATACATGAAAGCCTTTTACATTTTCGCAGCCAGTGCCAATTCCGGTTCCGGGGACGGTTTACCGATAAAATAGCCTTGCGCATAGTGCATGCCGATAGATTTGCAGTATTCGAGCTCTTCTTTCCGTTCGATGCCTTCCGCAAGTACAAAAATGCCGGTTGCATTCGCAATATTCATGACTTCCTGCAGGAACCGCTGCTTTACTTTATTTTGATCACAATGTGAGATGAAGAAGCGGTCAATTTTGACATAGTTTGGATTTAAGATTTTTAAAGTTTCCAGCGTGGCATAACCCGAACCAAGATCATCGAGCGCCACCTCCACCTCGAGTTCCCGGTACACGTCGAGGATGCTTTTCAAAAAATGGACATTGGAAATTTTTTCAGTCTCCACGACTTCAAAAACAAGATCCTGCGGGGAAATGTCGTGCTGTTCGATCATAGTGAACGTTTGGCGTAAACAAACCTTATAATCGTAAATCGATGCTGGCAAAAAATTAATAAAGCTTTTCACGCCGCCGGGCAGTTTCCCGGCCCGGGCTTCGAGCGCCGCTTCCCTTGCGCGCAGATCCAAAAGGGAATGCAGCCCCGTTTTGTGGGCCACGTCAAATAAAAGGCCGGGCGGGATATTCCGTTTCGGAAAGTTGGTGCGGAGCAGCGATTCATAACCGTAAATTTTGTTGTCTTTCATCCGGATAATAGGCTGGAAATAACTTGTAAGGCTTCCGGAAATGATCACTTTCACAAGCAATTCATGTTTAATCCGTTCTTTCAAATAGGGCAGCGGCAAGCTTAGTGGCATGCCGCTCCGTCCGTATGGCTGGACATTGGTGAATAGTTCGGCCGTTTCAGGTATATCATTTAGCATGTCAAATAAAGCCGCTTTTGTCGAATACGGGATAACCAAATGATCGGAATGTACTTCTTCTATGCGGAAATTTTGCATAAAGTACTCAATCACAGCAGGAGTTTTTTGTATATATAAACATCCGCTTTCCGGAATATGGAATGATGCATCGTTCTGCAGTTTCAACTTCTCATTTGGCATATTAATCCATCCTCTATCCGGTGTTTTAACTTAGTTATATCAAAATATTCTTGACATTGCCACTAAATCAATCGAAAATGTGAAATTTTTCACGGCAGATAGGTGACCGCCCTTTTTCCCAATGCATTCCATGAAGCGGTAAATTGCTTTTTATCCACTTTATGCGGTTTTTTCCCGGAAAGCGGGTCATTTATTATATAGACATGGCCGGCGTCATAGCCGACGAGCACGACCGCATGCAAATCAAGCGGCGTTTTGACCACCTCATCCTTATGCTGCCACTTTTCCCATCTGTCCGGCAGCCGGTAATCCCCGGTTGTCCAAACGACAACAGGGCGCCCGTCTTCCACCTGCTGCAGCACTTTTTCGAACGGCGCGCCGGTTAAATTATACGCCCTGTGCGGCATATAGCGGTCAAGTAGCGCCGCAATTTCACGATCATATACCGCATAGCCCGGTTTTTTCCCGGAAACATCCCCGACAAAGCCATCTTCCGGATCACCCCAGCTGACAATGTCCCCGCTTTTTGTCTTTTTGAGCGGATCCGAATCTTTCTTGATTTGTTTGGCAAGCGCTGTTTTATCGGCCTTTATGCCGGCATACCGGAGAACCATCGCCAGGCTCGTCACTTCACAGCCGTATTTCAACTCGGGATTTTGCCAGATGAGCGGCACATCCAAGATTTTCTTCTCCTCTTGCTCTCCCGGGCCGGATGAGTCACCGGTTTTCAATTTTTCCACGTTCCGGTACTCCGTTTTTTCTTCCGGATACGATTTTTCTTTTGTCCCGTATCCCGGAAGAAAAGCAATGAGCATACATCCGATGCCTAACAGGGCAAACATTCGTTTCTCCATATCTTCACCTTCTTCTACTATATCTTGTTAAAGACAGTGGTTGCTTGTTCTCAATTGCCGTATCCATCTAAATGAAAAATTTATATTCATTTTTTCTCGTTTTTATTGATAATATCGTGGCTTCAAATCCTTATTTAAAATTATTTTAAATAAGAATTGATTTTTAAAATAAATATGTTATTATATAGATATCATTATTCTAAAGAGGGTGGAAGATTGATGAGCAACCAAAAAGACAGAAATAAGAAAATGACTACCGCGTTTGGTGCACCGGTTCCGAACGATACAGATTCCAAAACGGCAGGCAAAAGAGGCCCGTTATTGATGGAGGACTACTGGTTCGTTGAAAAACTGGCCCACTTCGACCGCGAAGTCATTCCGGAACGGCGGATGCACGCAAAAGGTTCCGGCGCTTACGGAACATTTACAGTGACGAACGATATTACAAAATATACGAAAGCAAAGCTTTTTTCTGAAGTCGGCAAGAAAACTGATATGTTCATCCGCTTTTCCACTGTTGCCGGTGAACGCGGCGCGGCGGATGCCGAACGCGATATCCGCGGGACCGCAATGAAATTTTACACGGAAGAAGGCAACTGGGACCTTGTCGGCAACAACACGCCGGTCTTCTTCTTGAGGGATCCGAAGCGTTTTCCTGATTTGAACCATGTCGTCAAACGCGACCCGCGCACAAACATGCACAGTGCGCAGGCAAATTGGGATTTTTGGACGCTGCTTCCTGAAGCGCTCCATCAGGTCACGATTACGATGAGCGACCGCGGTATACCGGCCAGTTACCGGCATATGCATATGTTCGGCAGCCACACGTACAGCATGTTCAATGCAAATAATGAACGCGTCTGGGTGAAATTCCACTTTAAAACACAGCAGGGGATTAAAAACCTAACAGACAAGGAAGCGCAGGAACTGATCGGACGAGACCGCGACAGCCACCAAAGGGATTTGTTTGAAGCCATCGAGCGCGGGGATTATCCAAGATGGACGATGTACATCCAGGTGATGACGGAAGAGCAAGCGAGGCATCTCCCATACAATCCGTTTGATTTAACAAAAGTCTGGTACCATAAAGATTTTCCGCTGATTGAAGTCGGTGTTGTTGAACTGAACCGCAATCCTGATAACTACTTTGCGGAAGTGGAACAGGCCGCATTTGCCCCGACCAATATTGTTCCGGGAATCGGGTTCTCGCCGGATAAAATGCTGCAGGGCCGCCTCTTCTCCTATGGCGATACGCAGCGTTACCGTTTAGGCGTGAACCATTGGCAAATTCCAGTCAACTATCCGAAAAACGCGAAAAACTTCCATCCATACCACCGTGACGGCGCGATGAGAATTTTCAACCCGGCTGAAGGAGGCTCTATTTCTTACAGCCCAAACAGCTACGGCGAATGGGAAGACAGCAAAGAACATCAGGAACCGGCACTGGATATTTTCGGTACGGCTGACCACCATAATTTCCGGGAAGATGATGACCTTTATTATGAACAGCCGGGAAAACTTTTCAGGCTCATGACGCCGGATGAACAGCAAAGATTGTTCGAAAACACGGCCCGGAGCATGCAGGGAACGACAAAAGAAGTCCAACTCCGCCATATTACAAACTGCTACAAAGCGGATCCTGCATACGGCGAGGGCGTGGCGAAAGCAATCGGCATCGCTATGAGCGAAGTCGAAGCCGCTGTGGCAGGAAAATAATGACTTAGCAAACAAACGGGCATGCCTGTTCAGCCGGACAGCCCACGTACATCTGTAATGAAAAAGCCCCGCAATGCGGGGCTTTTTCATTTATATACTTTTTTTGTAAATTTCGCGAGCACTTCATGATACAACTGGATCAATTTTTCAAAAGCCGGATTAAAGAAATGCTCCAATTTATGGATGCCATATGCCGCTACCAATGCAACAACAATACTTGCCGCGACGTCCAGCGGATAATGGTGGCCGACCCATACCCGGGAAATGCCGGTTAAAATGGCACAGACAATCATGACCGAGCCTAGTTTCCGGTTCCGCATCCATAAAGCAAAAGCGATCGCAAAGGTGCCCGATGCATGGTCGCTCGGGAACGAATCGTCTGCTGCATGCGGAATCAGGATCCGGATATGATAAGTAACAAATGGCCGAGGTTCATAGTAAACGAGCGTGATGAAATAATTGATCATCAAAGCGGCGATACCTGTTATCCCCGCATAAAGCACCATTTTTTTCATCTTGTTATTACCTAAAAGCCATACCAACAATAAAACGGCGGCAAAAAGCGGAAGAGCATCCTGTGTAAAAAATATCATCAATTGGTCTATTAAACGGTCATGCCCGGATAAATTGTGGATCATAAAAAACAATTCGGCATTCTCATTCATGAATCAATTCTCTATCCTTTCTAATACGGCCCATTTTGGCAGATGACGGTTCGGTGTTAAACATCTCGTCAATGCGGACAAACCGGAAGCCGCGTTTTTTCAATTGCGGAATCGCATGCCGCAGCCCTTTAATGGTATAATGCGGGGCATCTTCATCCGCGCCCCAGGTTACGCCGCAATCATGCAGCAAAATTACATCTCCGCTTTTTACACGGGTGGGGAGCCCCTGCGAAATTTTTTCCGATCCGCCTTTTTTGCGCCAGTCCCTGAACATCCTCGACCAGAGCACCATTTTAAACTGCCTGTGCAGGAAAAAATCAAACAGCTGGATCATCCCCCATGGCGGGCGGTAATAAGCCGGTTTTTCGCCGGTGATCTTTTCAATGATCCGCGCCGAATGTTCAAGCGCGCGCGCATTTTTCCACGGCGCCATCAGCCAGTTGCAATGGTGCACATAATTGTGGATGCCGATACAATGCCCTTCACGATGTATGCGCAAAACCAGTTCCGGATACCGTTCCGCCCTTTCCCCGACAAGAAAGAAAGTGGCCTTGACGCCTTCACGCCTTAATAGATCAAGCAGTTCCGGCGTATAGTTAGGATCCGGGCCGTCATCAAAAGTCAAAGCAATCTCCCCGTTTTTCTTCCCTTTGCGGTACACCCCGGTGCTGAACCATGTGGATAAAATATATGGAATAATAGCGTAAATGAAAAGCAGTGCAAACAAGAACATCATCACATGGACCAACAATGAAATCACCCCTTTCAAAAGCTGTTCCCCGTATGAAACGTTAATGCGGCGGATTCATCAGCAATGCTTTTTTCCGCATACGCGCATATTTTCCTTCCGCCACAAACGGCATTTGCGGGTCCGGAGCATTCAAAAGCCGTGAAACTTTAGATTGATAGATGACGGAAAGCGCCCTGAAAGCCGCTTCCCTGTTTTGGATATTCAGCGTATTTCTTTTCATTTTTTCAAGCTGTTCCTTGTTTTGGATCAAGCTGATTAAGCGGCGAATTAAATCGTGCCCGTCCGCAGCCTCCACCGCTGCGCCCGCCTGGGTTAAAAACGCTGCATTATCTTCTTCCTGGCCTGGCAGCGCCTTATACAAAATCATCGGAAGTTCCATTGCCAATGCTTCCGCCGTTGTCACCCCGCCCGGTTTTGTAATCATCACATCCGAAACGGCCATTAAATCACGCACATAATCAATATAGCCGTGTACGTACACAGCATGCCTTGTCCCTTCCAAATCGTTCATCAGCCGGACGCGGAGCTTTTCATTATGCCCGCAGACAATCAGCAGCTGCATGCGGAAAGGCACGGCGTCCAATTTTTCGGCCGTGAATAGCCCATTTCCGAATAATCCTTCGCCGCCGCCCATCACAAGCACGGTCGGCAAATCCGGATCAAGATGGTATTTTTCACACAAAGCATTTTTATTTACAGGTTTTAAGAAGCTCGGTTTGATCGGAATCCCGGTATACGAGATTTTCCGTCCCGGAATGCCAAGCCGGATCAACTGCTGGCGTACCTTGTAAGAGCCGACTAAATAATGGTCTGTATACGGATGCAGCCATGAGCTGTGGTGTGTGTGGTCGGTAATGACCGTCACAAGCGGAATGTCGGTCAGCCCGTATTCCTTTAATTTGGAAATCATGCTTGACGCAAACGGGTACGTGCTGACAATGACAGTAGGACGTACCATTTTCAGCATACGTAACGTTTTTTTCATTCCCAATGAAAAAAAGGCATTTAATGTTTTCGAAAATGTGTTAAATTGATAGGTTTTGTAGTACATATAGCCATAGAGATTCGGAAACTTTTTAATGCCTTTCATATATACATAGTGGCTGACCGGATACAGAGCGGGATGCACCCATTCCATAAAATCAATGACAACCGGGTCGGCTTCCGGGGAACGGATTTTCATCGCCTGCTCAATTGCACGGGCTGCCTGCAAATGCCCTTCCCCGAAAGCGCCTGTCAAAATTAATACTTTATCTTTTTTCTTGTTGGCCATTCTCTTTCCCCTCTACTTTTCCGTCTATTCAATCAAAAAGCCGGCTGCGCATCTATGAATGTGCGGTTTGGCTTCAAAATCCGCAAGCCCCGGGGCCCGGACTTTTGATACAATAAAATAGACTTCCTGCTGAAATAAAAAGTTCATTACAATATTTTGCCCACGGATAAATTTTCGCGTCCGCCTATTTACGCCCGTATGTTTTTTCTGTTTTTCCATTTCTGATAAAGCCATGTCACCGTTAATCCAAGTGAGTACCAGGACAGGAGTAGAAAAATGACCTCACCGATTAATGGAATGCTGCACAGCGCGATCAGGATCGTGGCTCCCGTTAAGAGAACAAGCCATTCCGACCGCCCTTTTAAAACGGAAAATTCGCTGCCAACTTCCCGGCTGAGAAACGCCATACCGGCGATAAATGAAACAAAAATAGCCAGCAAGATCAGCACGACAAGCGGGATTCCGATGACCGTAATTGTCAAAAGCAGGCTGAGCGCGGTGAGCGCCAACATCATCAAAAATCCGGTAATGATCAATCTCCCGGGCCGCATGTAAAGCGGGTCCATCCCGCTGAAGATTTTCTTTCGTGTAAAGACGCCAAACAGTACCGTTAAAATAATGAAAACCAGGCTGGCGGCAAGCCTGAAAAACCACAGGGCAAGAAGGATCATTCCGGCGAAAATCATGCTGTCAAGTGTTTTGTTATTCATATTTACGGAAATAACGTGCTCCGTTACTTTTGCACCCGGTTCCTGCCTGATGTTCCCCCCGAGTACAAACACAGAGCCGTGGATATCGGCCGATTTTTTGATGTCCAAATTGCCGTTAATGACAATTACCGCCGTCCTTACATATCCGCTGACAGTTGCGTCATCCCCGAGCACAATTACATTTTCCACTTTCTCGTTTTCCGGGACCACCGTCTGCCGATCATGGATAATAATTCTTTTCTCTTTTGCAAGTACAGGGTGGACCGTCGCCCCCATGTATAGAAAAAGCAAAAGCAAAGCCAAAAAGCTGATCAGTATTTTTTGGGCTTTCATAATCTTCTCCTTCCCCTACTCCTTCACCGGCTTCATTTTCAAAAGGCTTATGACCAGCCATAAACAAACGGCCAAAATTACGGAAGTGGCAATCATAATGGCCGCAGACAGATTTGGAAGGGCGGAAAGAATCGACAATGCAATATGGAAACCGCTTGAAACGATATTGGCCAGCCCGGATGCAATGTCCATGCCGACATAAAACGGCTTTCTTAAAACAGGATACATCGCAAACCCTGCAACAAGGATGCAAACGGCAAAGAACCAGATAAATACGCGGTAATTCATCACCAAATTTTCCTCTGCGTAAATTTTTGACATGACCGCTTTTTCAAATTGAAAGCCAGGCAGTTCAACCGAATCGTAAAACTGCTTGATTTTCGCCTGTACCGCCTGCAGTTCTTCGAGTTCCTGCCTGCAGAGCGGGCAAACGGAAAGATGGGATTCCACCATTTTGCGTTCTTCGTTATTTAATTCGTCATCCATGAAAGCCGACAGCAGATCCTGGACATGTTCTTCCATTTCATCACCCTCTTGAAAGTTCGTTTTTTAAGGCTTTTCTCGCGGTGTTGATACGCGATTTTACCGTGCCGAGGGGAATCCTCATGATTTTTGCAATCTCATCATACGAATAGCCTTCTATATCGCGAAGAACCAGGGCCGTCCGGTGTTCCGGCGATAATTTTTCCATCGCATCCCGGATATCAAACCTTAGATTGGCGCGTTCGATATTGGAAGCAGGCCTGGACAGCGTTTCTTCGTCCATTTCCGTTTGGAGCGCCGCCTTTTTCTTCAGTTTTTTCAGCCTGTCGTAACACAAATTCGATACGATCCTCGCCATCCAGGATGCAAATGCATAGGCATGCTCAAGCTTATCTAAAGAGTAATAGGCTTTTACAAAAGCTTCCTGGGCAATATCTTCCGCTTCCATCCTATCGTTGACCATTGCATATGCATGCCGGAACACTTCCCCTTTAAACCGGGTGACAAGTGCGGCAAACGCATCTATATCCCCGCTTTTGGCCTGCTGGATTAACCTTGTCAAATCCTGCTCCACCATGTTCAACTCCCTATAAAAACAACGAGGTTTTTTGCCGCGATCCCAGGCATGTGCAAAGCGGAAAGAACATTGCAGACTGGCGCACATCCCCGGTTTATTTCTTATTTATTATGGCTTATTTCTCTCTTTATATCATCGGGTATGCTGCCGGATTCCTCCCTTTTTTGTTTAATGGTTTGCCTTGCGCCCCATTTTAACTTTTCCGACCAGAAACCTGCCGATAACCGCCAAACAGATGAGCAGTAAAATCCCCAACCCGGTAGCCGTCATAAGCTTTGGGTCAGTTTGAAACATGTTGCCGATCTTTTTCAAAAACAGTTCATATGATTTACCAAGAAACAAGACGGCAAACGCCCAAGGATAAATACCGATAAAGGTGAGAATGCCGTATTTTAATTTCGGCACATTGCTGAACCCGGCCACATACGAAATATAATTGCCGATGCCAAACGGCCTTGTAATCGCAATGCTCCAGGCGCCGAACCGGTTGAACATTTGCCGGCCCATATGGATGCCTTTTTGGAGCTTTGGCGGTATGCGGCCATGGAGCTTGAGGGCGAGAAAATACGGGATAAAACTTGCCGCAGTATATATGACCGCCATGATGCCCGCCTGAAAAGCGGTTTCGGTCATCGACAGTTTCAAAATATACCCGTACGAAATGATAATGAAAATGCCCGGAAACGGAACGGAAGCCCCTTCGAGAAACATGACAAAATACACACCGAAAATGCCTATCCCCTGCAGAAAATCAATAAGATGTTGAAACATACAGTTTGTCCTTTAAAGCAGTTTTCAGTTTTTGGTTGGCTTTGCGCCCAAGCAGGCCGTTGATCAGCATCATAAATTCCTTGTCCCGCACCTCGATTTCACTACCGTATGCGCGCAGCTGCCGGTAAAATTCGGCCATTTGCTTTTCATCCATCAAAATCTCCATAATTTGCTTCTCGACCGGTTTTTCATAATCAAGTTCAAATACAAGCCCCCGCTCCTTCAAAAAAGCAAGGTTCACTTTTTCCTGGCCGGGAAGCACGGAATGGATAAAAATCGGGAGCTTTTTTTGGATGACTTCGCTGATCGTGACACCTCCAGGCTTCGTAATAATCGCGTCGGCTTCATCGTACAGCCGGCTCATTTCCTTTCTTGACTGGATATACGAAATCGGTATGATATTTTTCCGCCCCCAGCCGCGCAATTTGTTGAAAAGCGCTTCATTTTTGCCGCAAAGCACGTAATAATCCGCCCCTCCGGATGTTTTTAATCCTTTCAACAGGCGAGTTAAATCCCCCAGACCGCTGCTACCCCCGGAGATTAAGATTTTTTTTCTTGAAGTATGGCGGCGGATCATTTCTTCCTTAAAATCTTCATGGATCGGGATGCCGGTCACGTAAATATTCCGTGCAGGCACTCCACATTGGATCAGCATTGATTTTACATGCCGGTTCGGGACAAAATGGACATCAATTTCCTTTTTCCCCCACAAACCGTTGACGAAAAAATCGGTGTAGGCATTGATGACTGGGATGTTGATTTTTCCTTTTGACTTTAATTTACTGAGCAGCATCGACGGAAAACTGTGCGTGCAAATGACAAGATCAGGATTTTCCTCCGCCACCAGTTTTTCCATCTTCTTGATAAAGAGCTGCTGGTATAATTTTAACAGCGCCGTCTGATCAGAATCCGCGTTGATAAAATGTTTGTACAGCCATTGGTATGTCCGCGGCGCTTTTGAAATCCATTTCAAATACGTCTTTGTGACAATTTTTTCAAGTCTTTCGCTCGTATAGGAAATCAAGTCGATCTTCTTAATTTCAAGCTGTCTGTCCATCTTTTCCAATTTATTGATTAAAGCCTCTGCGACTTGGTGATGGCCAGAAGGCATTTTCAACAAAGGCAAAATTAAGATTTTGTTCAAGCAGTCTCCCTCCTCCTTCCGGAAGCCCATTCTTCTTTACATTAAATAGACTGCCGCAAAACATCAGAAGTTCATTCGATTTATTTTTCTGCAATGGATATTGTGAAATTCGCTTCAATCATCTGGAAATAGATTCCAAATAATTGTGTAAAAAGGGGGCATCATCATGATACGAGTTAAAATGTTTTTAACAAAAAAATTTTACGAAGGATATGATGATGACCAACTCTTTTACACAATAATATGGACTTGACCTCACCTGGGCTTTTCCCGCAGAAACTCGACGGATTTCACGAAAATCAACATCATTGTATTTTGCAAAAAAGCTGTACATAAAATTGCAAAATTGAATACAGTGAATTGCAACGAAAAATACATAATCAAATCGATTTGACAAGGAGCCTCCAAGGGCATGATTACGAGCCTTAAAAGCCAGATGTCACAAGGAATCTGGCTCCGTCAGCAAAGGCTATCATGCCCACCTCTCCATGTAAAAACGTGGGTCATACCTTATGTAATTTGTTTTGCAATTTTATGTATGGCCTTTTGCACCATACAATCATCCAGTAACAAAACAACGGCCGAAATCATCAGCCGCCTATCGCTTTGTTATAGGTTAAATCGAAGTTGAAGCTTCCGTTGACGCCTTTAATTGTGCATTTTGTATCCCTATGCTGCCACACATCCGCCTTCATCCCGAGCGTCGCATTGTAGCGGGCAATCCACAGCAGATTACCTGTTAGTTTCGATCCATTCAGGCGGGTTTTGTAAAAATTGTAATACGTATAGATGCCGACGTTCTTATAGCCTTTTCTATTCAGCTCCGTAATAAACGTTTTTACAAAATTTGTCAGCGTATCTTTGTTTTTTGATAAATTTTCATATTCCACGTCGACAAAAACAGAGCAAATCTTGGGTTTCACAGGATCCACCCTTGCTGCAAAATGGTCAGCCTCCTTTTTGGCCGTGGCCGTAGAGGTTGCATCAAACATATGGTAGGCATGCACTTTTAAGCCCGCATTATAGGTGTTATAAGCATCTTGCTTAAAATAATCTGCAGTCCCTGATTTCGGCAGGTCCACACCTTCGCTTGCCTTAATAATCGCAAAACTGAAACCGGCCGCTTTCACTTTTGTAAAATCAGTGCCGCCTGTTCCAGACGACTGCAAATATGATAAATCAATCCCCCGTTTCGCATAGCGGACGACGTGGGTATCATACGTTTGCGCATAGCCGTAATAGCCGTTTGCATAGCCGATCGTCAGCCAATGGCCCTGCTTTGCGTACACTTTGATCGACAGATAAAGCGTGTTCTTCATGGTTTTCCCTGTATTCATGTCATGCAAATAGACCGTGTCGGCAGCATAACCGGTGTACCATACTTTCGGCTTTCCGCTTGCTACATTTTTTATACGTGTAAGCCGTCTTGTTTTTATAAACGATCTTGTAATAACTGCCTGTAGTACCGGACACAAAGACAGGGGCATTTTTCGGCAGCGTGCCGATCACTTTACTTGAACCGGACGCTTTCGCATGAATGTTAATGGCTTTGAAAGCATGTTTGAACGTAATGCTTGATGCATTCGCTACAGGGATAAAACTTTTCATATCAAAAGCAAGCGTGAATATCATGGCAATCAGAAAGACAGAAATGATTTTAAAAAAATTTTTAGACATAGGCCCTCCTTTATTGTAACCGGCATTTAATATTCAAAAGAAAAACCCGGCACCTCTACTATGTCAGAAAAACCGGGCAAGAACAGAGATTACTAGATACAAAGAAAGGATGAATTAATCCTTTCCCTGCCGGACTGCAGCTTTCAGTTTCACCGTAAACGAACATCCGGAAGGTTCAAGGTCGCTCACCCGGATTTCACCCCCGTTGATTTCTACCAATTGTTTCACGATTGCAAGGCCGAGCCCAGTCCCGCCAATTTTGCTGTTCCTAGATTTATCGATCCTGTAAAAACGTTCAAAGATTTTTTCCTTTTCCTCATCGGGGATGGCCGGTCCCGAATTTTGGACAGACACGATGCACGCCTCCCCCTTCCTGCGCACCTCGAGGCGGACCCACCCGTCTTTCGGTGTATATTTTCCGGCATTGTCGAGCAAAGAAACAATGATGCTATGAAAATGGTCTTCTGAAATAGCTGCAACCACATCTTCTTCAATTTCGGAAGTGAATTTTTGCCGGATGACCGGCTTGAAATCTTCCGAAATATTTTTCGCAATGATCGAGAGGTTTGCCGTTTCACCGGCCGCCGCCGGCTGATCGAGTTTTGCCGCCATTAAAAGCTGGTCAATCAGCCGCTGCATCCGCTTCGATTCTTCATTAATAAAGCGGGCGGACCGTTCAATCACTTCCGGATGGTCTTTCCCGCGTCTCAGGATCAAATTGACGTGCCCATGAATGGCTGCTAGCGGCGTCCGCAGTTCATGGGAGGCATCCGAAACAAAGTCTTTCTCGCGCTGGACCTGCTGGTTGAGCCGGTCCATTAAATGATTAAACGCGATCGCCAAGTCCTTCACTTCCGCAGGACCTTTCGGGACAGCAACGTTGAACTGGAGGTTCTCCGCCGTCAGGCTTTTGATCATGCTTGTCAGGTCGGTAAGCGGTTTGCTAAGCCGGCGGGACAGCTTATAGATCACAAATGAGCCGATCAAAGCACCGGCAAGCAGGCTGAAAAAAAGCACCCGGACCATGGATTCCATAAACTCATGGACGGCCGCCATCTTGGCATAAATTTTAAACGTATAATGCCGGTAAGAAATACGATCATAGTAAACCGGCATCGTATCGCTCTTCAATAAAAATGGGAAAAACCCTTTCGCCTGCGCCATGCTGTGTTCTTTATCCCGGATACTCTCGCTGCCATCGGAATAAATGGTTTTTCCGTCCGGTGTTTCAATATGCACGTAAACATTCGGATGGTTTTCATAAATCACATTATTAATCGCACTGTCCCAGTCCGGATGTTTTTTCTTTGCTGTTAAAACCAGCAAATTCTCAATATGCCGCACCTCGGTTTTTGTGTTTTTATAAAGCTGATAACTGACAATGGTACTGACGATGATTCCGATAAACAGAACGGTAGCAAGCAAAATCAGGATGTACGAAACATTCATCCGGAACACCATTGTATTAAACCGGTTTTTGGATGCCGCCGTATGCTTCATTCGTCCTCAGCCTTCATCAAGTCAAGCGAATAACCGACGCCGCGCACGGTCTGAATGAGCGGGTGTTCTTGGCCGCGGTCAATTTTGTTGCGCAAATACCGGATATACACATCAACAATATTCGTCTGGCCCATAAAATCATAGCCCCACACTTCCGAAAGGAGCTGCTCCCTTGTCATCACTTTCCGCTGGTGTTTGATAAGAACGGTAAGCAAATCAAATTCCCTTTGTGTGAGATAAAATATTTTCCCAGCGCGCTCTACGCTCCGTTTTTCAAGGTTCACCGTCAAATCCTCAAAGTGAAATACCATCCTGTCCGATTGTTTTTCAAGATTTTTCTTATGGCGCAAACCAACGCGTACCCGGGCAAGCAGTTCCTCAATTTCAAACGGTTTCGTCATATAATCGTCGGCTCCGCCGTCAAGGCCTGCAACCTTATCCCCAATCTGGTCCCTCGCCGTCAAAATGATTATCGGGACATGGCTTTTTTTCCGGATCCTTCGGCAAACTTCCAGGCCGTCCAGCTTCGGCAGCATCCAGTCCAAAAGAATTAAGTCCCAATTGTTCTCATCGGCGCTGAATTTTCGGAGCGCTTCTTCCCCGTCATACGCCACCTCAACCGTATATCCTTCAAACGAAAGCTCGGTGTAAATGAAAGAAGCAACACTTTCTTCATTTTCAACAAGCAGGATTTGGCTCTCAGGCAATTTCGCACACCTTCTATCATACGATGTATTTTTTTCGTTCAATTTTATTATAAAAGCATGCAAGGACTCCAGCGATGAGAATTGATTAAGAAACATTAAAGAATTTTAATGTATTTCTCACAGTCTATTGATGATTTATTAAAATTGAAAAAGTACACTGAAATTGTTGCGAAAGCAAAGTCATGGAGGTATTGTGATGACGGAAACTGTTTTAACCATTGTTGTTCCATGTTATAACGAAGAAGAAGTCCTGCCCGAAACGAACAGGCAGTTATTGGAAGTGTTGCACGAGGCAGTGGAGGCCAATTTAATCTCAAGCCGCAGCCGCGTGCTGTACGTCGATGACGGGAGCCGCGACCGCACGTGGGATTTGATCACCCGCTTTTCAGAGGAAAACGGACAAGTTACCGGATTGAAATTAAGCCGCAACTTCGGCCACCAGCTGGCGCTCATCGCAGGCATGGAAACGGCAAAGGAACAGTCCGATTGTGTGATAACGATTGATGCCGACCTGCAGGATGATGTCCATGCGATCCAGCAATTCTTGGTAAAATTCCATGAAGGATATGATATCGTTTACGGAGTGCGCGGTAAACGGGATACGGATACTTTTTTCAAACGAAATACGGCGCTGGCATTTTATAAAATGATGGAAAAACTTGGTGTCCGCCTCGTGCCGAACCATGCTGATTTCCGCTTGCTCAGCAGGAAGGCCCTTGATGAATTCGCCAAATACCAGGAGGAAAATGTTTTTATCCGCGGCATTATTCCACAGCTCGGGTTCAAGAGCGCGAAAGTATATTATGACCGTAAGGAGCGCTTTGCCGGAGAATCCAAATACCCGTTAAAGAAAATGGTCCAATTTGCCCTGGAAGGGATCACTTCTTTCAGCGTCGCACCGATCCGCGCGGCAACTTATTTAGGGGCCACTTTTGTAATCATGGCATGTGTGATGATCATATATACGCTTGTCCAGTACTTTTTGGGGCATGCAGTGACGGGCTGGTCATCCCTCATCCTCTCCATTTGGCTGCTGGGCGGCATGCAGCTGACCGCCATCGGTGTGATCGGCGAATATATTGGAAAAATCTTTAAGGAAACGAAACACAGGCCACGGTACATTATAGAAAAGAACCTATTTTCCTGCGATGTTTCTAAAATAAAGCAGGAAAGCCATGACAAAATCAAGCAATGAGGTGGTCTTCCTCAATGAGTGTGAAAAAAATATCCATTGGCCTTTTTAGCATCATATTCACTGCATTCTGTGCGTTCATAACGGCAGTGAGCTTTTGTATCCCGCCGCTTTGGGCAAAAAACTACTACAAACATTTCGTATTACCGGACGGAAATTTGAATATCTCGATCGGGCAGGCATCGGCCCTGCTTCTTTTTGCTGCGGTGGCCGTTCTGTTTTATCTCGGGTTGTACAGAATTTTTTCACGGTTGGCTGAAAAATGGCTGAAGCGGATTGCAGCCATTTTATTTGCGGCCATTTTGGTCTTGGAAGCAGCCATCATCATCCTGTTCCGCGGGATGCAGCCGCCTGAAGTGGACGGCGGCCATATTTATCTTGAAGCCCTTTATATGCTCAAACACGGTACACTGGCCGGGAACCAGTATTATCTGCAGTTGTATCCAAACAACCTGCCGATTACGGTTGCCCGCTATTTGCTCTATCGTTACGTGGCGTTCGGCAATCCTGCCTGGTTCCTGATCGTTGATAAACTGGCAGCAGCAGTATTCCTCGATATTGGAATCTTTTTCCTCTGGCTGTTAATGGTAAAAGTCTCCAACCATAAAATGGGGAATATACTGCTTGTCATGACGATTACATGGCTGCCGTTATTTCTTTACATACCGTATTTTTATACGGAAAGCCTGGCTCTGGCATTTCCGTCCATGGTGGTGTATTTGTGGTACCGATACAGCCGGACATGGCGGCCGGTTTACCTTCTTTTGCTCGGTCTGGCGCTTGCAATTGGATGCCAATTAAGGGAAAATATGGTTTTATTCATTCCTGCCCTGCTCATTTATATGTTTTATGTGCTCCGCCCGAAAAAAGTGCTCCTTTGCTGCGCCGCCATTCTGCTCACGTTTTTGCCTGCCACATTCGCAGCAAAGGCTTATTACGGGCAGCTCGGCTACCGGGAAGACTTGAGCATCAAGGCCCCCATGACCCACTGGGTTGTGCTCGGCCTTTCTCATGAAGGCAAATATAATGTCCCTGATACAAAATTGTCCGAAAGCCTCCATACACAGCAGACAAAGAAACAGGCGGATATGGCCCTCATTCAAAAAAGAATCGAAGACAGGGGGCCAGCCGGATTAATCAAACTTTGGGCTGTCAAAGCCGCCCGCACCTTTTCGCAAGGCGACCAGGCTTATGCAAATTATAACAACCATCCGGACCATTACTCTGCCGCTTACCGCTATATTTACGGAAGCCAAAAACAGATGATGTACTTTATCATCCAGTTTTTCCATGCTGCAGCGCTGTTTTTGCTGACCATTTCAGGTTTGCGGTTCTTCCGGGAAAAACGGTACGACATCCATTTGCTGATGCAAATCTGCCTGTTTGGAAGTTACCTGTTTTTCGCCATTTTATGGGAAGCGGAGCCTCGTTATTCGCTCTTGTTCACACCGTATATGATTTTCGGTTCTGTCTACGGCCTGCAAGAACTGCATCATTTTTTGGAAGCGAAAAAACTGCTGCCTGAACCGCACAGATGGAAGCTGCAAACGGCCGGACAGCTGGCGGTGGCTTTCTGCCTGCTCATGATGCTGCTTGCGTGTGCCGGCCTCAATGCGAAAACTTTGACAGAAACAAAGGGAAAATACCAGGATTATGTGGTGAACCAACTGGTACAGAAAGGCAAACATTTTGCACTTGTGGATGCGCACCACAATGCAGCGCAAACATTTACTGCAGATAAGCCATTCGACCGGATTACTTTCACGCCGGTCCATTTCCATGGCAAGGCAAAATACCGGATTTCTTTGTCACAAGGAGCCGGCAGCCAACAAAAACTTGTTTTTGAACGGACATTTACAAACCATAAAAAACCGGTAAACGGCCATGATGCGTTTCTTCTGAAAAAGGAATTGCCAGGCGGGAACAGGCAATATACGATGGAGATCCGGCAGCTTTCCGGAAACCCGCACGCCCGGCTGTCGATTTATGTGAACGGGGCAGGCGGCTCCTTTGAACTGATGGATGTGTATAAAGATGGCCAATTTTACCAAAACGGCAAACCGGTCCCGAAAACTGACCTAACGTTTAGTGTCTCAAAGGAAATCATCGGCCCGTACATAAGCCGCCGCGTATATGATTTGCTGTTTGCCAGCGCCGCCCTCATGCTCGCCGTCTACTGCTTTAGCGTCCTGCCTGCAGAAGAAAGCAAAATATCTTCGAAAAAAATCCGGAAAGTTGCGGATGCATGATAAAACCCCCGGTCTTAAACCGCAGGCCGGGGGTTTTTATTTAATTTGGCAGTCCTTTTGCGGACCCTTATTAAAAATCGCTGTCATAGCTGATATCCAGATCCACATATCCGTCAACGTCGATTGTGCCGGTGCTGGTATATTGCCAAACATCCGCCTCCGTCCCAAGCGTTACATTATAGCGCGCCAGCCAAATTTTTGTATCGCTTGGCCAAAATCCGGTATTGTTTTCCAAATAAGTCGTCCAGTCATAATAATCGGCGTACAACCCGACTTTCGTCTGCCCCAGCGTTTTCATTTCATTTAAAAAATAACCGATACAAACCGGGGCACTATTTTTCCACCAGGTTGCAGTAATACCGTTTGAAGTGGTTTCTTCTACATCTTCAAACGCATAACCCGTAAATACATAACCGGTTTTTGCTTTTGTTTGGCTCAGCACATTATAAAAAAGCTTTGCTTCGGCAATATGCTGTGACGCTGTCGTCGTGGAATTGCCGATCATATGGTAGGCATGGACAGATAATCCTGCGTTTCTTGCATACTTATAGTATGTATAGAATTCAGGATCCGTATATGTTGTGCCTTCGGTTGCTTTGATGATGACAAAGCTGTAACCCTCACTCTTCATTTTATTAAAACTCGACTGTGTGAGCGACTGGTAGTGGCTGACGTCTAATCCTTTTAACGTTGCTGATGAGGTGCTGGACGTGGATACTGTCTGAGTTTCACTGGTTGTTCCACCAGTTGTGGTTGTCTGCGTGCTTGTCGTTTCCGATGACAATGGCTGCGTTTGGCTTGTTGTTCCGCTGTTGGAAGTAGCGGACGGTTTTGTAAAATGGCTCTTATATATCCAGCCGTTTTTATTTGTCCCGATGACATGGACATGGTACATCCCATTTGCGCTTTCTTTTACATAAACTTTCTGATTAAGCGCTATGACACTTGTATACTTTGTGTGGGAGGAAGTTGTATACAATTTGGAAGATAAATAGACAGTCTTTTTCGTCAACGCGGCGGTTAAGTTATATGCTTGAATGTACCCTGTTTTTCCGCCAACTTTTACTTTATACCGGCTGTTCGATTTTCCATACGCGGCTACCGCAGTCCCGCTGTTTATTTTCTTGTAATAAGCGGTTCCGGTTGAGGATTTATACAGCTTTGACGGTGTCCAAGTATACATTGTGCCGGACGCGGCGGAAGCAGTCTTCGTATGACCAAGAGAGAACAATACGAAACCCGCAACCACCCAAAAAACAAATCTTCGCAATATGCACCTCTCCTTTTTGTTCTATTAAACAAACACTATTATAAACCCTTATAAGTTGCAAAATGATTTCAAAATGGTAACATATCAGAAAAATCCCTACTAAATGATAGAAAAGTCCTAGGGAAGCGGAATAAAATTGTAATTTTTGGAGGAAAGAAGAAGTTTCTGGATGATTTTTCCAAATTAAAAAGCCTGGCAGGGAGCCAAGCTTTCTGTTTTCTACTTTATTTTGCCGCTTCCAACACGGCGGATTTCATAAAGGCATCCAGTTCTTCACGTGTCGGAAGGCCATCGTTATCTCCAAGGCTCTGCATTTGGATCGAACAAATTGCGTTGCCTCGCATCAACGTGGCTTGATCATCCAAATTTTCTAGCATACCGGATAAAATGCCGGATACAAATCCATCACCGGCGCCGACGCGGTCAATCAAATTTTTCACTTCATATTTTGGGGCAGCCGTCTCTGAAAATGATCCGTCTGCCGTTCTTTTCTTTGTATACGATCCTTCCTCTACTAAATTGATGATGACCTGATGAACACCTTTAGATAAGTAGAAAGCTGCTACTTTTTCTTTCTCATTCTCGCCTGTTAAAATTCTTCCTTCTTTTGCATTCGGGATAACCACATCGCAAAGGCAAGCGATTTCATTTGTCCGTTTTATCATTTGCTCTTCAGAATCCCAAATGACCGGGCGTAAATTCGGATCAAATGTAATCGTTAAACCGTACTCGCGTGCTTTTTCGATCAGCGCCAATGTTGCCTCGTAACTACTTTCGCTCAAACCCGCCAAAATGCCGCCGAGATGAAGAATCTTTGCTCCTGAAAAATCAACTTGATCAACATACGCTCTCGTAAGCTTTGATGCGGCACTGCCTTTTCTAAAATAAAACGTCTCGGGATCACCAATGTCTGATAACCCTTTTAACATAAAACCCGTTGGATATTTCGGGGTTGAAAATACATATTGGGTACCAATGCTTTCTTTATTTAAGAAATTTTTCACATATACGCCAAAAGGATCTTCCCCAATCTGTGTTAAAAAAGATACCGAATGCCCCAACCGGGAAACCCCGACAGATACATTCACTTCTGCCCCGGCCATATAGCGGGTATAATGCCTGACACTACTTAAAGGCCCTTTTTCATCTGCAATAAACAGTATCAGGGGCTCCCCGGCAGTTATTAATTCACTCATTTGATTCGCCTCCTGGATTTTAGTCTTTATTTCTTATAAAGAAACATTATTTATTATTTGTATATATTTTTATTATAACCTGTTCAATTGGACAGTCAAGAAATACAAGATCCAAAAAGCGGAAACACCGCAGTGTTCCGGTTTTGTAAAAAAAGAAAGCCCCTATCATTTATTGTATGAATATGAGGCTTTCTGATGTGGAATGAGAGTATCTTATTTTAGATTTTCCATCGGCACAAAATCCATATCGTCATATGTGATGTTTTCCCCGCACATCGCCCAGATAAAGGTATAATTGCTTGTCGCAACCCCACAGTGGATTGACCAGCTTGGGGAGATGACTGCCTGCTCCGAAGATAAAACAAGATGCTTTGTTTCATCCGGTTTTCCCATAAAGTGGAATACCCTTGTATCCGGTTCCATATCAAAGTATAAATATGTTTCCATTCTCCGTTCATGCGTGTGGCACGGCATCGTGTTCCAGGCGTTTCCCGGCTCCAGCACCGTATATCCCATTTGCAGCTGACAGCTTTCACAAATATTCGGATGATGTATTGGTAAATTTTCCGTTTATTCATCGACACATCTTCACCCGTTTCCCTCGGCGAAATCTGATCAATGCTGATTTTGACGTTCGGATATTTATGATGGGCCGGCACCGACACACAATAAAATTTTGCCGGGTTTTCGGGATCATCCGATTTAAACACTACGTCTTTTGTCCCTTTCCCTATGTAATAGCCGTCCTGTTTTTTCATCGGCTCTTCCTTGCCTTCAATGGCGATGCTCCCCGGCCCTCCGATGTTGATGACGCCCAGTTCCCTTCGCTCGAGAAAATAGTCAACACCTAGCTCTTTCGAAAGCTGAATGCTTAAAGGCTCATTTATCGGGGGCACCCCTCCGAAGATTTGCCGATCACTATGGGTATACGTAAGCACAATATCTCCCGGTACAAAAACCTTTTCGACTAAAAATTCTTTCCGCAATTGTTCAGTCGAATAATGCCGGATGTCCTCCGGGCTGTGTGTATACCTTGTTTCCATTGTTTGAGCCATTTTAACCACTCCTTCATTTGAATATTTCTAAACAGGGGGCTTACCGCACCAGCCAGCCTCCATCTACCGCGAGAATATGGCCTGTTACATAGTCGGATGCAGCGCTTGATAAAAAGATAACAGCGCCCATCAAGTCAGAAGGGACACCCCATCGTCCGGCCGGAATTCTGCTTAAAATTTCCCGGTTCCGGTTTTCATCCTGCCGAATCGGGGCTGTATTGGCAGTTTTGATATAACCCGGGGCGATCGCATTGACTTGGATATTGTACGCGCTTAATTCATTTGCGAACGCTTTTGTCAGCCCTGCAACACCATGCTTGCTGGCCGTATAGGAAGGGACAAATTTCCCGCCCTGAAAGGAAAGCATGGAAGCAACATTAATAATTTTTCCGCTTCTCAGTTTGGCCATTTCCTTAGCGGCAGCCTGGCTTAAATAGTAAACAGCATTTAAGTTCACATTTAGGACGCTTTCCCAGTCTTCATCTTTATACTCCAAAAGCGGCGCCCGCTTGATGATGCCGGCATTGTTCACTAAAATATCAATTCGGCCAAAGGTTTCGATGCAACCTTTAATGACTTGCTTCGCGGCTTCTTTCCCGCTTAAATCCGCTTTTACAAGCACCGCTTTCCTGCCTTGTTTTTTGATCAAAGCTTTCGTTTCCTCGCCGCTTGACCGGTTGACCGGCAAATACAAATCCGCACCCGCTTTCGCCAAAGCGACGGCATACGCCTGACCAAGCCCTGTCGCTGCTCCGGTCACAACCGCAACTTTTCCTTTTAAACTGAAAAAATCCATGGTGAAATCGTCTAAATCCATAAACTTCACTCCTAAAACTATCATTTGTTGTATTATAAAAGATGGAAAGCGTTCATCAAGGTATTCAAAAAAAGAAACTAAAAGCTGATATCAGCAATTTCAATTTAAAAAACGAGAGATTAATCATAATCTCCCGTTTTAGGACTTTTCAACTTATTCTATTAACCTTGAATAAAGGTTCCATTTTCCCAGCGCCCATTTTCCAAATCACTTGCAATACGTTTAAATTTGTCATCAGGTAGATTATATAAAAATGTAATAATGACCGCTGCAAGCAGTAAGGCAATTGCAGGATAAATTGTCATAGCACCTTTAATTCCAAGTAGAGTAGTTGAAGTTTGGTGAGCATTCGCAACATAACCTGTTGCAGCAAGAATGCCCGCAGAAACTAATGCTGCAATTGACTGGGCAATTTTTCGTGAAAAATTAAATGCCGCATAGGTAATACCTTCTTTGCGCACTCCAGTGTGCCAATGCCCGTAGTCTATCGTATCTGAAACGAAAGCCCAAGTAATGCCATTTGGAATTGCCAGAGCCACATAACCGATCGTAACTAAAATGATAAATGTATAAATATTGGTAGGGATAATAAAGTTCAACCCATCAGCAACTACACCAATAAGAAGTCCGCCAATAGCTGTTCTTTTCTTTCCAAAGCGGCGCACCAAAAAAGGAATTAACGTAATCCCTGCAACAGAACAACCCATCATAACAAAGTTAATAATTGGCTGTAATCCGATATTGCCGAGATTATATTTGCAAAAATAAATCATCATTTGATTATTTGTATTCATTGCAGAAATTGTAAATAGAGTCATTAAAATCAGGCTCCATAACGGCCGATTCGTAAATACCACGCGCAGATAATCTTTTAACGTTTCCCGTTCCTTACTTCTTGAATTTTCAGCTTTGATATGCTCTTTTGTATTGATATAACAGATAAAGAAACCACATATTCCAATGAAAGCCATAATAGCCGCAGTAATAGCATAACCGATTTTTGTACTTGGAAACATCAGCATGATCGGAACAAAGGCAACGCCTGTTACCAATTGCGCGCCAATTGATCCAGCCTGCCGAGTCGAAGCCATAAATGATCTATCTTCTACATTTCGTGTCATAACAGAGGCCAAAGAGCCATACGGTACATTTGTAAACGAATACAAAATACCCCATGCCATATAAGTGGCATAAGCATAAATAATTTTTTCCGTCGGTGATAAACCGGACGGCATCGTGAATGTAATGACTGTCATAATGGCCAATAAGATGGAAGATATCATCATTACAGGCCGAAACTTCCCGCGTTTCCCCGGTTTTCTCGCATCAATGATTGACCCTGCTAAAGGATCCATAAATGCATCAAATATTTTGGTTATGGAAAAGATGCCAGCAGCAGCTGCTGCACTGATTCCAGCAATATCTGTATAAAAATTGGTTAAATATGCTTGCCCTAAGTCAAACATGAATCCGTTTCCAAAGTCACCAAAACCATAACTCACTTTTTCTTTTATAGATATTCGATTTGATGCATGTTGAGGATCAATATTTTTTTCTGCTGCACTGTTTACAACATTTTCAGCCATGGTTAGCCACCACCTTTTTAAAATATATATTTCATATTTAAACCAGCAGAAGCTTTATGATTTAAGAAGTTTCTTAACTCTAATCAAAAAATCCGAAATAGCGGTAAGCATTATTATAAGCAATATCTTCTACTATTTTTCCGATTTGTTCCTCGTCATCCGGAATCTGGCCGCGTTCCGCCCATTCGCCGAATAATTCGCATAGCACCCTGCGGAAATATTCGTGGCGCGGATAAGATAGGAAGCTGCGCGAATCCGTCAGCATGCCGACAAAATTAGGCAGCAGGCTCTCTTCAGCAAAGATTTCCAATTGCCTGCGCATTCCGCTTCTCGTATCATTAAACCACCATGCACACCCGAGCTGTAATTTTTGTACGGTGTCTTTTTGGAAGCATCCCATGATGGTGACAAGCGGAAACCAGTCATTTGGATTGAGCGAGTACAGGATCGTCTTTGGTATAATGTCTTCATTTTCCGCGCTTGCAAATAGTTTTGCAATTGATTCTGCAATATTCTCATCTATCAAAGCATCATAACCTGTATCCGGACCAAGTTTGTTAAACATCAGTTCATTCAAGTTCCGGTATGCATGGATATGATATTGCATCACCCAGTTCTTTTCATGATAAATACGCATCAATTCTTTTAATAGAGCAGTTCGGTACTGGATGATTTCAAGTTCGGTTAACGTTTCTTTTGACAAAGATTTCCTTACAATATGGTTTAATTCTTCCGGTGTTGCCTCAGCATACGTAAAAGTATCCAAAGCATGGTCAGACAATCGGCTCCCTAATTCATGGAAATATTCAACTCTGTGCTGGATTGCATCAACTATATCATCAAAGTTTTGAATCGAAACGCCGGATACTTTTGACAATTGATGAATATAGTCTGCGTATTCTTCCTTTTGAATATTTAATACTTTGTCCGGGCGGAAAGCCGGTAATACTTTAAAACCATTTTCCGTTTCTGATTCTTTAAGCAATTTGTGATAATGAAGATCATCCACCGGATCATCTGTTGTACAGACGACTTTGACATTGCTATTTTTTATAAGATTTCTAGGTTTAAAATCTTCCGTTGCCAGCAACTGATTCGCTTTTTCCCAAATTTCCGGGGCGGTTTGACGATTCAATATCGTTTCAATTCCAAAAAAGCGCCTTAATTCCAAATGGGTCCATTCATAAAGCGGATTGCCCACTGATTTTTCAATGGTTTCTGCCCATTTCAAAAATTTCTCGTAAGGTTCTGCATCACCCGTAATATATTTTTCCGGAACACCGTTTGCACGCATCAGTCTCCATTTATAATGGTCTCCGTAATTACCCTCATTAATCCAAACTTGGGCAAGATCGCGAAAATTTTGATTTTCATAGATTTCTTTAGGATTTAAATGGCAATGGTAATCAATAATCGGCATTTTTTCCGCATGGTTATGGAATAGCTTCCGAGAAAAATCTGTCGTTAATAAGAAATCTTTATCTAAAAACATATTGGATCCCTTCTTTAATAAAATGTTTATTGAATTCATCATTCTGTAACACCGTTTTTGAAAATCGCAATATCATGGATATGGCGGAGTTCATTTTTTGTCTTTTTGCCGCTCGCAACCTCGATAATAAATTGGATAAATTGCTCAGCCACCTCATCCATCGTTTTATCCAGCAGCTGCCCGGCGTTAAAATCTATCCACTGCTTTTTAGTTTCATAGAGCTGGGTATTCGTAGATACTTTCACCGTTGGTACAAAAGTTCCAAAAGGTGTACCTCTCCCTGTTGTAAACAAAACCATTTGGCAGTCTGCCGCAGCAAGTGCTGTGGAAGATACAAGGTCATTTCCAGGTGCCTGAAGCAAGGACAAACCTTTTTCTTTAATTTTTTCTCCGTATTCCAATACATCCACCACAGCCGACGTACCTGCTTTTTGGGTACAGCCGAGAGATTTGTCCTCCAGTGTTGTAATCCCGCCTGCTTTATTTCCAGGAGAAGGATTCTCATAAATAGGCTGGCCGTACGATGCAAAATAATCTTTAAAATTATTGATAAGGGTTACGATTTTATTGAAAACGTCTTTATTTTTCGCGCGTGCCATTAACACTTTTTCCGCGCCAAACATTTCCGGCACTTCTGTTAGAACAGTAGATCCGCCTTGAGAGACGATGTAATCGGAAAACCGTCCCAGCAAAGGATTGCCGGTAATGCCCGAAAAGCCGTCCGAACCGCCGCATTTTAAGCCGATTTTTAACTCAGATAAAGGCAGGTCGACTCTTTGGTCATTTTTCGCTGCATCATTCAATTCTTCCAATAAGCGGACGCCTGTTTCCACTTCATCTTCAACATTTTGGCAAATCATAAATTTTACACGTGCTTCATCAAATTCACCCATTTGTTTTTTCATCTCATCCAGCTGGTTATTCTCGCAGCCAAGTCCAAACACGAGAACCCCGCCGGCATTTGGATGTTTAGCTGCATCGATTAAAATTTTTTGGGTATTCTCCAAATCATCTCCCAACTGTGAACAGCCGTATGGGTGCTTAAAAAGAATAATCTCATCAAATGCACCGTTATCCGGGTGATTTTGCTTAAATTGTTCAACGATCAAATCTCCGATCATATTGATACAGCCCACGGTTGGAATGATATATAAATCATTGCGGATCCCGGCTTTGCCGTTTTTTCGCAAATACCCTTTAAATGTGCGGCTTTCTTTCGGATAAATATTTGGGTTTAGTTCCGGATTGTATTCATATTCTATTTTTCCTGATAGATTTGTACTGACATTATGGGTATGGACCCAGCTGCCCTTTGAAATGGATTGCGTCGCATATCCAATCGGCGATCCGTATTTAATAATGTTTGTATTTTCAGAAATATCTTCTGTTGCGATTTTATGTCCTCTTTTTACAACCTCATTCACCATCAAGGTTTTGTTCCCCAATACTACGGTTTCACCGGGCTGCAAATCTTGCAGGGCAACAATTACATTGTCTCTCGGATGAAGCTGAATCGTTTTATTTTTCAAAAGACAATTCCTCCTCGTTGGCCATTTGGACTGCTTTACGAGCGCCTTCGTTTTTGATCAATTTTATTCCTTTGTGTACTTGTTCCAACAGGCCATCTATTTTTGTCAAATCTTCGCCCCACAAAGATTCATTTGCTAATATTGCTTTCACATAGTGATCAGTTTTGTAAGCATTCTCAAAAGTTGTTAATACATCTGGAAGATCAATTGCTCGTGCAAGTGTATGGTCTTGTTTTCCATAAATTACAAGCAACCCGGATAGAGCTAATGAAATTCTCATTGGAATTTTATGAAAGCGCTCAATATATTTTTTCAACGTTGGAAGAAGTCGGGCTTGAAATTTGGAAACACTGTTCAAAGCAATGGAATCCAACTCATGCTCCATAAATGGATTTTTGAAACGTTCCTGAATTTCAGCTGCATAACTTGTTAACTCTTCTTTCGGAAGATCCAGGGACGGTATTATCTCCTCGTACATTTCCCGGTCAATAAACCGGTAAAAATCCGGATCATCCATTAATTCCCCGACGGTTTTGATGCCGGCTAAGCGTGCCAGACAAGCCATTGTCGTATGCGGTCCGTTTAATAAGTAAACCTTGCGATCGCGGTACGGTTTTAAATGGTCTGTGACAACCACATTCAGTCCCGCTTTTTTTAGCGGTAGCTCCTCTTCCAATTCCCGCGGCCCTTCAATGACCCAAATTAAAAATGGTTCCGCTTTCGCAATCATTGTATCTTCATAGCCCCATTCTTTCCAGAGCGCCTCTGCCCGTTCTTTTGGATAACCGGGGACGATCCTATCGACCAAGCTGGAGCAGAAAGTATTTTCCGATTCTAGCCAGCCGGTAAATGCTGTATGAGTAAAATGTTTACGGGGAGTAGATAAGTTTAGGAATATTCTAACAAAAGCAAGAA
>NZ_BKZR01000013.1:0-77551 GCF_008974225.1 Weizmannia acidilactici
AAAAAAAGGCTGAATGACCGGGGAAACCCCCTGTCATTCAGCCTTTTTTTATTCGAAGCGTCCCAGAAGGGATTCGAACCCCCGACCGACGGCTTAGAAGGCCGCTGCTCTATCCAGCTGAGCTACTGGGACATTTTTCAAATGGCTCGTTGCGAACATACATTATTATACTCAGCAAACAATCAGTTGTCAATCCTATTTTTGCCAAACGATTTGATTATTTTGGGGAAACATGCGATGTTTTTGCGGAATGGAATTGGATTTCGTAGTGGGCACAATAACCTTAAGCCAATCATGCTCTGATTGCATGCCGCAGAACCAGCAGCTGCAATCAGAGCATGATTGACATTACAGCACGAATTCCTGGCGCAGATCTTCCAGTTCCCGGTGCTTGTCCGTATAAAACGAAACACGGATCGTATTGCCTTCTTTCTCAACGATGGCATATGTTTTCTCCACCCTGCCCCGCGGCATTAGAAGGCTGCCGGGATTGAGGAACAAGCGGTTGTCGATCATCTCCGCGCCAAGCACGTGGGAATGCCCGAAGAAGACAAAATCGGCGTCGACTTCTTTCGCTTTATAATTCAAATTCATCAGCGTCATTTTTACATTATAATGATGGCCGTGTGTGACAAAAATCGTATTGCCGTCAATTTTTTTTGTAATATCGAGCGGGAACCTCCGCTCGAAATCGCAATTTCCGCGCACGATCAAAAAATCTTTAATTTCTATCTGTCCGGCCCGCAGTTCGGAATCGCCGCAATGGATCAATGCATCGACAGAATCACCATATTGCTCTTGAAGCTCGGATAGTTCTTCTGTCAAACCGTGGCTGTCACTGACAATGAGCAACTTCATTTTTTGCCTTCCTCCCCTAAAATCAAATGCAATGAATCCGCCAGATTCGCTAATGCGTTTGCCCGATGGCTGATCTTATTTTTTTCTTTAGCGGGGAGCTGGGCCAGCGTTTTGCCGGACGAAAGCATAAAAATCGGGTCGTAGCCAAAACCGTACTCCCCCATCCTTTCGCGCGTAATCCTCCCTTTTAACGTTCCCGAAACGGTAAAGGTTTCCTTTCCGGGCTGCGCCACGGCAAGCGCGCAATAAAACGAAGCGGTGCGCTTTTCATCAGGCACATCTTCCATCTCGGAAAGCACTTTGTCAATATTGGCTTCATCGTTTTTTTCTTCCCCGGCATACCGTGCCGAATAAACGCCTGGCCTGCCGCCGAGCGCATCAACCATGAGCCCGGAATCGTCGGCGATCGCCATCATGCCGTAAGCTTTTGAAGCCGCCTCTGCTTTCAAAATCGCATTCTCTTCAAACGTACTCCCGGTTTCTTCGACATTCGCCGCACCTTCAAAATCCAAAAGCGTTTTAACTTCAAGCCCGAACCGGGAAAACAATGCTGCAAATTCTTTTGCTTTGCCTTTATTTTTTGTAGCGATTAATACAGCCGCCAATTTTTCCCCCTCCTTACTGTCCGATGAGCGGCAGCAAATCACCCAATATTTCTTTTTGTTTTTCAAAAAGTTCCTCCAAACCGGTTTGCGCAGCCGCGAGCAGTCCGTTCAGCTGGGCAGGGGTAAACGTCGCCCCCTCGCCCGTCCCCTGAAGTTCGACAAACTCCCCCGCGCTTGTCATCACAACATTCATGTCAACCAACGCCTTGCTATCTTCCTCGTAATTGAGATCAAGGACGATCCCTTCTTCCGGGATAATGCCAACACTCGTTGCGGCCAGTAAATGCTGGATCGGGAATGTTGCGAATGGTTTTGATTTATGTATGTTTGCGATGGCTTCTGCCACAGCCACGAAAGCACCCGTCACCGAAGCGGTTCTTGTGCCGCCGTCTGCCTGGATGACATCGCAATCCACCCAGATCGTTTTTTCCCCAAGCTGATCCAAATCAACTGCCGCGCGCAAAGCCCTGCCAATTAACCGCTGGATTTCCATTGTCCTTCCCGACACTTTTCCTTTGGAAGACTCGCGGATATTCCGCTGCTGGGTTGCCCTCGGCAGCATGGAATATTCCGCTGCAATCCAGCCTTTTCCGCTCCCCCTTAAAAATGGCGGAACCCTGTCTTCCACACTGGCCGTACAAATCACCTTTGTATTGCCGACAGATATGAGGACAGAGCCTTCCGGATGCATTAAATAACCACTTTCAATATGTACAGGCCTTAATTCGGATGCCTCCCGCCCGTCTGTTCGCACTTCTCCGCTGCCTCCTTCAACAATATCCATACAACAAATAAGAGGTAGCCCGACTACCCCTTTTTAGTGTCCATATTTTATAGTATAACAAAAATATGCCCTTAAAAACTACCCGTGTTTACTTTTTCCGGCCTTGTGACCGGTTCAGAAAGCGGTTTTCCGTCTTCAGTGACAAGCTTCTTGCTGCCATCCACTTCCACCGCGACACTTTTGATGCCTTTCTGCTCCGTCAGCGTGAGGACTAGCGGTTTTAACACCTCATTGGAAATCATTTTTTGATCTAAACTGCCCAAAATTTCTTTGTTGAAATTGAGGGTAACTTTTCCAGCCTGAATTTCCGGCTTATTCAGCAATTTAACATCATCCATGAATCCGGAAACAAGACGGGAACTCGGGGACGGGCCATTGACAAGCTCTTCGACTGCCGCTTCCACATCATCTGACATTTTATCCGGAACGCGCTTTGTTACCGGCACGTAGTATTCTTTATCCCCCGTTTGCGCCAAATAATAGACGGTCACCGAATGGGTATTCGTAATATCAGCGACTTGATCGATATCCGTATTGATGCCGACAGCCCTCGTCAATCCGTCCTCATTAATCGGCGTTCCGGCTACCGGCATCGCCTTCAGCGCCTTTCCGTTCATCTTGAGGTTCACTTTTTGAATGGAATCGAACTGAGTGAGTGTCCACGTAATCGATTCCATGATTTTTTTCTCATCTGCAGCTTTGTATCCTTTAAAATCATCCGAAAAATCAACAGCCGCCACCTTGTCTTTTACATCAAGGGTGAATTGCGTATTGGCAGGAAGCACCGCGCGGAATCCGTTCGGAAGCAAATTGGACACAGGTCCGTCCTGCACCAAATATTCTAACGCCTGCTTTGCGACACTTTTGCTTTCAGGCAGCGCAATGGTTTGCGGCACGACATACCCATACTTATCTATTAAATACAATTCTGTCAGCACTTGCCCTTTTTTCGCTTTTGCCGCTGTTTTTGTCCCATCTTTCAAGGAAACGCTTTGGTGCGGATCTATTTTTTCCGGCTGTTTGTCCGGCAGCAGGCTGCATCCCGACATGTAAATGCCGGAAGCCGCCAGCACCGCAGCGATGGTCCCGGCCGCTTTCGATCTTTTCAACATCCCTTCCCCCTCCTGAAGACTGTTTGTACTACTATGTATACGGGCACCGCCAAAATTTAGACCGGCCAGGCAAAAATTTCGGACTTTAACAAGCAAGTCGTTTTGAAATTCAGCATTTCATGGAACTCCATTATTTCATGGGCCGCAAGACTTCTGTATTCCATACGAACACCTCTGTTTTACAAGAGGTGGTTTGCCACATGCAGCCCTGTTCTATGTTGTTTCCTGGAACCGAAAGGAAAAAACCATCCAATCAGGAGAAAGTTTCTCCCAATTGAATGGTTTCAACATCGGTAATATCCTGCTCCAGCCAGTCGGAAGCAAGTGCGGCAAATATTTTTCTTGACCCTGTTGTAAAGAAGCGGTGTTTCGCCCTTGTATCTTCCATATTGAAAATATCGTGAAAGTAAAGGATCGTGCTCACTTCGCGGGCCGTTTCTTCACCTGAACTGATGACCGATACGTTCTCGCCCATCACATTTTTGATGATCGAGCCGAGGAGCGGATAATGGGTACATCCGAGGATCAAAGTATCAATCCCGCAGTTTTGGATCGGATAGAGCGTTTCTGCGACAATTTTTTTCGCAATCGGGCTGTTGTACTGGCCGCTCTCCACAAGCGGTACAAATTTCGGGCAGGCAAGCGCCGTAATCCTGACTTTTTTATTGATGCTTTTTAACGCCCGTTCATATGCTTGGCTTTTAATTGTCCCGATGGTGCCCAATACGCCGATCCGGAAGTTTTTTGTATGTTTTAAAGCAGCACGTGCGCCTGGGTAAATAACACCAAGAACAGGAATTTTGAGCTGCTCCCTTACTTCGTCCAAAATGACTGCCGTCGCCGTGTTGCAGGCAATAACAAGCATTTTGATATGTTTATCAAGCAAAAAATGGATCATTTGCCATGTAAATTTTTTCACTTCTTCAACAGGTCTTGGTCCGTATGGGCAACGCGCCGTGTCGCCCACATAATAAATCGATTCATTCGGGAGCTGCCGCATCACTTCCTTAACAACAGTCAGACCGCCTACTCCCGAATCAATAATGCCAATTGGTGCATTCAAACTTCTCGCCTCATTCTGTCTTCATTTCCTGATGCAGTTTCACTAAGTTGCTTTTTAATTTTACGAGTTCTTCCGGTGAAAAATGGCAGAGTACAGAGTTCAAATACGTCTGCCTTTTTTTGATCACCTCGTCGATCAGCACGCGACCTTTTTCCAACAAGTGGATGCGCACAACACGCCTGTCATGCGGATCTTTTACGCGCTTAACAAGCTCATTTTTTTCCATCCGGTCAATCAGGTCAGTCGTTGTGCTGAATGCCAGATACATTTTTGTCGACAGCTCCCCGATTGTCATGTCACCTTCTTCAAAAAGCCACTGCAGTGCCAAAAATTGGGGAGGCGTTATTTTATAATCGCTTAATAATTCCCGGCCTTTTTGCTTGACAATACCGGAAATATAGCGTAAGTCTTTTTCAATCTGCGCCACGATTTCCGGATCATGTATGTACGGTTGTTGTTCCATGTCCAAAGCGGCCCCTCTCCGATAAAATACGTTTCCTACTATTATTATATAACAGAATTACTATATGCTATTTTGACCTTTTTCGCGGAAAATTTCAAGCTGGTTTTTACTATCTCCGCCGGAATTTCACATCAAACTTTGATTTCAACCAATTGGCTATACTCGTGATCAATGTTAATATTGCTAATTTCTGAGACTCTTGCGGGATAAGCAGGCAAGAAGGTTCCCTCATGTTGAAGTATCGGGCGGGGAGGCTCGCGTACGCCTTATGTGCGGAGCGGATTTCGCGACCAAAAATAATAAAATTTAATAGGGAAAAACCGTTAGATTTGCCACGAATCGTAATCGAGAAATAGAGCACCCAGCCAAAAATATCGCGTAAAATACAAGCGAAATATGGATGAGAAATCCTACCATGATCAAAATGCCAATTTTAAAAGATATACTCTTTCTTCCTGCGAGCCACAATAAAAACATGATAACAGGCAAAATCCACAATCCGATCCATTTATTTAAATATCCGTCCGGCCGGAAATCCGCGTCAAAATGGGAGGGCATGTTTACCGGGGCAAAGAAAAGCCCGATAACGGAAATGGCGGCAGCTAACACGATCACATACAGCAAAAATTTTGGTTCGATGATCTTCAGAAAAAAGCGCATCGTATCACATCCTTTTTTCTATTATACTTCATTTTCATGGCTGTTTTAAAAAAGTAGAATGATTCTACTTCCCATTATTCAAAGTCCTGTAAAATATGAACAAAATCGACTGCAACAATTGCAGCCGATTTCGTATCAAAGCTTTAATTCTCCCATGCGGAGCAATTCCACGACAGCTTGCGAACGCCCCTTGACTCCCAACTTCTGCATGGCGTTGGAAATATGGTTTCGAACTGTTTTTTCGCTGATAAACAATTCGCTCGCGATTTCTTTCGTTGTCTTGTCTTGTACTAACAGCTCGAATACTTCTTTTTCTCTTTTTGTCAGCAGCGGTTTATGGGTGAAATCGTTGTCCTTCAACTATAGTAACCCTCCTTGCCTTCGCCAGCTTTAAACCGCGGGGATGGGTATTTTGGTTGTCACGATATCTTATGTTTTTTCACACCCGGGAGTGACTTGGCGGAGCAAGGAAACAGATAAATAGGCAAAAAAAGGGCGAAAGCCGTAAATTCTATTTACCGCCTGAGGAAACGACGGAAGCCGGACCGAGCAACCTCTCCCTTTCTTCCTCCGTCCACGGCAAGCCCTTCCCCGTTTCAACAGAGATTTGCACCAACGTGCCGCGGCCGGTAAAACAAATTTCATCTACTTCATTTTTTGCCATATAATGAATGTCGACAGAGGAGTTTCCGACTTTTTGCACTTTTACATAAATACGGAGCTTATCATTGAAAAAAACCTGCCGCAAATAATCGCATTGCAAATCTGCAACGACGGGAATGCTTTTGGCGCCTTTTCGTGCCCATTCCCCCATAAAGCCTAATTGTTGTAAAAACGCAATCCTGGCCTGCTCAAAATAAATAAAAGGGACCGTATTATTCATATGGCCGAACATATCTGTTTCGGAAAAGCGCACCGTTACAGGCAGACAAAAGCTAAACCCCTTCTGCCATAAGGACCAGTCTCCGATATAGGATATCTTTTTCAATTTTCATCCCCCTGAAATTGAATGAGTATTCATTCGTTTCTCTTGGAAAGAAGAACACCACATCATGTTATTTTTTTCCCTTGTTTTTTGATGTGGCGTTCTTCGCATCAGTCTACCGTATGATCGCTTCCAAAGAACTTTTTAAACATATAAATCGTTGTTTCACGGTTCAAAGCCGCAATCGAAGTGGTCAGCGGAATGCCTTTCGGGCAAGCCTGTACGCAGTTTTGTGCGTTGCCGCAATTGGCTAGACCTCCGTCTCCCATAATTGCTTCGAGCCGTTCATCACGGTTCATATGGCCGGTTGGATGCGCGTTAAATAACCGGACTTGCGACAGCGGGGCTGGCCCGATAAAATTGGAATGGCTGTTGACATTCGGGCAGGCTTCCAAACATACACCGCATGTCATGCATTTTGCCAATTCGTAAGCCCATTGCCGCTTTTTCTCCGGCATGCGCGGCCCTTCGCCCAGATCATAAGTTCCATCAATCGGGATCCACGCTTTCACTTTTTTCAGCGAGTCAAACATGCGGCTGCGGTCAACCTGCAAATCGCGAACAACCGGGAATGTCCGCATTGGCGCGAGGCGGATTGGCTGCTCCAGTTTGTCCACGAGTGCCGAGCATGCCTGGCGTGGCATGCCGTTGATCACCATAGAACAGGCGCCGCAAACCTCTTCCAAACAGTTCATTTCCCAAACAACAGGCGTTGTTTTCTCCCCTTTTGCATTGACCGGATTCCGGCGGATTTCCATTAAAGCCGAAATCACGTTCATATTCGGACGATACGGAATTTTGAACGTTTCTTCGTAAGGTTGCGATTCCGGGTTGTCCTGGCGTTGTATGATCAATGTAACGGTTTTTTGTTCACCCATCCTTATTCTCCTCTTTCCTTTTGGTCTCACTCTCTTGCGGGCCCTGTGGATAGGGGCTGCATCCCCCGCCCGAAATTAATGTTTTTTCGTATAGTCGCGTACACGAGGTTTAATAAGGGATACATCGACGTCTTCATAGCTGAAGACCGGTTCATTCTTTACAGGGTCATAATTTGCCATTGTGGTTTTCAGCCATTCTTCATCGTTTCGGTCCGGAAACTCAGGTTTATAGTGGGCCCCGCGGCTTTCATTGCGATTTAAAGCACCAATGGTAATGACCCGCGCTAACTGGAGCATGTTATACAACTGGCGCGTAAATGTTGCAGCCTGGTTGCTCCATTTTGACGTATCCCCGACATTGATATGCTTCCATCTTTCCATTAATTCCTGAATCTTTTCGTCAGTCTTCTTCAGACGGTCATTGTAGCGGACAACCGTCACATTTTCCGTCATCCATTCGCCTAGTTCCTTATGTAAAACATAGGCATTTTCGGTTCCATCCATCGACAGGATTTCATTCCATTTTTTCTCCTGCTCCTGGACCCCACGTTCAAAAACGCTTGACGGCAGTGCATCTGTGCTCTTTTCAAGGCCGTCGATATAGTTCACGGCTTCAGGCCCCGCAACCATTCCGCCGTAAATCGCGGAAAGAAGCGAGTTCGCCCCTAATCGGTTGGCACCATGCATCGAATAATCGCATTCGCCCGCCGCGAACAAGCCCGGAATGCTCGTGTGCTGCTTATAGTCAACCCACAATCCGCCCATCGAATAGTGCACAGCCGGGAATACTTTCATCGGCACTTTATGCGGGTCTTCTCCAACAAATTTTTCATAGATTTCAATAATTCCGCCTAATTTTACATCAAGTTCATGCGGGTCCTTATGCGACAAATCGAGATACACCATGTTTTCCCCATTAATGCCGAGCTTCAAATCAACGCAAACATGGAAAATTTCACGGGTCGCGATATCACGCGGAACAAGGTTTCCGTAAGCCGGATATTTTTCTTCAAGGAAATACCAAGGTTTACCGTCTTTGTATGTCCAGATGCGTCCGCCTTCCCCGCGGGCCGATTCGCTCATCAGCCGGAGTTTGTCATCGCCTGGTATCGCCGTTGGGTGGATTTGGATAAATTCTCCGTTCGCATAAGTTGCGCCCTGCTGATAAACAATCGACGACGCTGAACCGGTGTTGATCATCGAGTTGGTCGATTTTCCGAAAATAATGCCAAGTCCGCCTGACGCCATGATCACGGCATCAGCAGGAAAAGCTTTGATTTCCATTGTTTTCAAGTTTTGTGCGACAATCCCGCGGCAGACCCCTTCATCGTCTTTAATAATTCCAAGGAATTCCCAGCCTTCGTATTTTGTAACCAGCCCGTCCACTTCATGGCGCCTTACCTGCTCATCCAGTGCGTACAAAAGCTGCTGGCCGGTTGTTGCGCCGGCAAAAGCCGTCCGGTGGTGCTGCGTTCCGCCAAAACGTCTGAAATCCAAAAGCCCTTCCGGCGTGCGGTTAAACATAACACCCATTCTGTCAAATAAATGAATAATGCCAGGTGCAGCTTCACACATCGCTTTTACCGGAGGCTGGTTGGCCAGAAAGTCCCCGCCGTATACTGTATCATCAAAATGGATCCATGGGGAATCCCCTTCACCTTTTGTGTTGACTGCGCCGTTAATGCCACCCTGTGCGCAGACAGAGTGCGACCGTTTCACCGGCACTAAAGAAAACAATTCTACCTGTCGGCCCGCTTCCGCAATTTTTACGGTTGACATCAAGCCGGCCAGTCCCCCGCCGACAACGATGATTTTGCCTTTATTCATCGCGATTCACTCCCTCTACATACTTGATGCATATCTCTCAATCTGCCAAACAATCAATCTTCCGTTTATCAATCGTTTTCATTATGCAAATGCTAATAAAGCTCTAACGTCGACAATCGACAGCAGCACAAACACAACGACCATCACATAAGTGGAAATCTGCTGCGAACGCTGTGACTGCGTAATGCCCCAGCTGACGAGGAAACTCCACAGGCCGTTAGAAAAATGGAATATGGCAGCCACTGTCCCAATTATGTACCAGGCAAGCATCCATGGATTGGATAGCAGGTTTGCCATCAAATCAAAATTTAATGGTTTGCCGAGTGCCATTTGAATACGGGTTTCATAGATATGAAATACAAGAAAAATCAGTACCAGCACACCGCTGATCCTTTGCATCAGGTACATCCAGTTCCTGAAATACCCCAATCTCCCTACATTGCTTGAAGCGGTAAACGCAATGTACAAGCCGTAAATCGCGTGGAACAAGAGCGGCAAATAGATGAGTACCACTTCCAGAAACAGAAGGTACGGCAAATGTTCCATAAAGTTTGCTGCTTTGTTGAATGAAGCGGCTCCGTCTACTGCATAGTGGTTTACTGTCAAATGTATGACTAAAAACAAGCCGATTGGAAAGACACCCAACAAAGAATGCAGTTTGCGGTGATAAAACTCTCGGTTTCCAGCCACAAGTGTATCCCCCTTTGTAGTGTGAATTTATGCAAAGAAAACAATATCAATCATGCTTTCTTTTTGCATAAATGTTTTTATAACAATTATGTGACAGTTTTATTGTACTCCCGACAAATGGGCACGTCAAGGAAACGCATTCATAAAAATGCGCCAAAAATGCTACTAATTTGTCTTTTTATTACGATATCCCATTTTTTAATCATTTTTTTAGAATAGTGTATACTCAACATGATATTTGTATTAAATAGGAATTTTTATCCATAGGCTGCATATTTTAATAAAATTTTAATAGAAATGCGGTAAACTGCTTGAAGTGCTCTCCCCGGTTCCGGAACGCGGCCGGAAATCGTTTGTTTTTATACATATTTTATAAAAATGCCTTTTAAGTCCGGATTTATTTTGTATATAATATAGCATATAAGAAAGAGGGGAATCGCGTGAAATCTTCTACTGGCAACGATACAGCGGCTGAGCAGCTGACGGTGCCCGCTTTCGGGTACGAGCTGATGCGTGATATATTAATTCCGGAAATTCTCGGCAAAGAAACACCCGATATTTTATATTGGGCAGGAAAACATTTAGCAAGGAAATTCCCGCTGATCACCTTTGATGAGATTGTTTCTTTTTTTCATGAAGCAGGATGGGGAACCTTAACAATAAAAAAAGAAGAGAAATACAGAATCGAATTTGAGCTCGCCGGCCCGATCATCGGCAGGCAGCTGGAAATTGGCCGGGAATCCACCTTTAAGCTTGAAGCAGGTTTTTTGGCCGAACAGTACCGAATGCAGAAAAAACTGATTACGGAAGCTGCGGAAGAAGTGATGAAAAAAGCAAAAAAAGTACGCATTACCGTGCAGTGGGACCAAAAAGACCCATCCGGCGAATAAAAAGTGCAAAAAGCAGGGGGCAACCGGCCCCTGCTTTTTCTTTTGGCTCTGTTAAATTTTATTGTTGATGATCACTAATTCTGGGACTCCCGCGGAATAAGCGGACAAGAAGAGACCCCACATGCCGTGGTATTCGGCGGGGCGGCCCGCGGACGCGTCATTAGCGAAGCGGATTTCGCGATCATCAACATTGATCACGAATAACCTTTCTTTTAAATATTTTGCTCCACGGCATCGAGTTCAAATGCGTTGTGTAGGCATTGTGCCGCACGGATCATTTCTTTTTCGTCAACGACGGTGGAAACTTTGATTTCAGAAGTGCTGATCATTTTAATGGCAATTCCGTTATCTGCAAGAACCTGAAACATTTTCGCCGCAACACCCGGATTGGAAACCATGCCCGAGCCGATGATCGACACCTTTGAAAGGCCCGTTTCCGTTTCAAAATGGTCAATACCAAGCCGTGCTTTATTGAATTCCAAAATATCGGCTGTATCTTTCAAATCTTTATCTTTAATGGAAAAGGATAAATAAGTTTTATTGTCAGCCGTCTGGTTTTGGATAATGATGTCCACATCAATATGATGGTCCGCCAGAATCGTGAAAATATCCGATAAATTGCGGAACCCGTTCTCCAACCCGAAAATAGTGACTCTTGTAATGGCGTCTTCAAATGCCACACCGCGGACGATTAAATTTTTCTCCACTGCAACTTCCTCCTCAATGAACGTACCTTCAACTTTTTCCAAACTGGAGCAGACCTCAAGCGGAACCGAGAAATTTTTGGCAAATTCCACAGCCCGGGCATGTAATACGCCGGCACCAAGATTCGCAAGCTCAAGCATTTCATCATACGATATAGCCTGAAGCTTCCGGGCATTCGGTATATAGCGCGGATCGGATGTAAATACGCCTGTTACATCCGTAAAAATGATGCAGCGGTCCGCATGCAATGCCGCAGCGAGCGCGACCGACGTTGTATCCGAACCGCCCCTGCCCAGTGTCGTAATTTCACCCTCTTCGGTAACACCCTGGAATCCCGCTACAATCACAATCTGCCCTTTTTCCAAATGGGATTTGATTTTATCGGTGCGGATTTCCAAAATTCGGGCATTCCCGTGCACCGCTTCAGTCACGATGCCAGCCTGCCAACCGGTATAGGAAACGGCATCATAGCCCCTGTCAATTAATGCCATGGCAACCAGTGAAATGGTTACCTGCTCGCCGGTGGACAAAAGCATGTCCATCTCCCGCTTTGCAGGATAGGAAGAAAGCTCATTTGCCAGAGAAACAAGCTGGTCGGTCGTCTTGCCCATGGCAGAAACGACGACAACAACATCATTTCCTTTCTCTTTTTCTTCGATAATACGGTTCACCGTATTTTTGATTCTTTCCACATTTCCGACTGAAGTTCCCCCAAATTTTTGAACAATGATTCCCAATTATGCCGCCTACCTTCTTCTATTTGTGATGTATGAGGCTACCATTCAAAGCAAAAGCGATTTGACTGCGCCTTTCCGGTATTGGCACCGGCAAGGCCTGCCCGACCAAAAAAAGCAATGAGAACGGATATCTCATTGCTTTTGAATACGCGGGTACGCAGTCACTTTTATGAGATAGCGCTCCAAGATATTCCATCTTGACAGTTCTGGATTTCTTCAATACAGAACCAGCAAAAATGGCATTGAGGCCATTTTCACTTCGGCGGAACTTCCTTTCAAGAACCTTCACAGAAGCCCAATCTTCTCCGGCCCTTTACTCTTAAGCCCCGCGCCTCTATCATGAACGAAAATGCTCTGATGAAAAACTGCCGGCCGCTGCAACGGTACCGCATTATAAACGGCCAACAATCCCCTAACAAAGTAGCAATATGAAATTTTACAACGATTATAACACAAACTGAAAACTTCGGCTAGGCTATTCTTGTAATTTTTTGATTAATATTTCAGTAACCGGCCGTGGGATCCCGATTTCAATAAATTCTTCGGGTTTGGCTTCTTTTATTTTTTTGACGGATCCAAAATGCCGGAGCAGCTGTTTTTTCCGTTTCGGCCCAATGCCCGGGATGTCGTCCAAAATTGACTGGAATGCGGATTTTCCGCGCAATTCCCTGTGGAACGTAATGGCAAAACGGTGCACTTCATCCTGAATGCGCTGGAGCAGATAAAATTCCTGGCTGTTCCGGTCAAGCGGCACAATTTCGAGCGGATCTCCGAACAGAAGCTGCGAAGTATTGTGCTTTTCGTCTTTTGCCAGCCCCCCGATCGGGATCTTAAGCCCCAATTCGTTTTCCAGCACATCCCTTGCCGCATCAATCTGCCCTTTTCCGCCGTCGATGATAATAAGATCCGGAAGCGGCAATTTTTCTTTCAGGGCGCGGGTATAGCGGCGGCGGACAACTTCCCGCATCGATTCATAATCATCCGGCCCTTCCACGGTTTTAATTTTATATTTCCGGTATTCCTTTTTCGCCGCTTTTCCGTCAATAAACACGACCATGGCCGAAACAGGGTTCGTACCCTGGATATTGGAGTTATCGAAAGCTTCAATGCGGTGCGGCGTGTAGATGCCGAGCTTTTCCCCGAGATTTTCGACAGCTTTGATGGTCCGTTCTTCATCGCGTTCAATCAAGGCAAATTTTTCTTTCAAGGCAATCGCGGCATTTTTTTCGGCCATCAGCACGAGTTCATGCTTCTGCCCCTTTTTTGGCTGTAGCACTTTTGTTTCCAATAACTGTTCCGCCAGTTCCCGGTCCGCTTTTTCAGTGATCAGCACTTCTTTCGGCTTGATATGCTCCGGTTTTGCATAAAACTGGCCGAGATAGCTTAGAAATTCTTCTTCCGGTTCATCGTAAATCGGAAACAATGAAACATCCCGTTCGATCAGCTTCCCCTGACGCATAAAAAACACCTGGACACACATCCAGCCCTTATCAACCGCATAGCCGAGAATGTCGCGGTCGGTAAAATCGGTCATCGTAATTTTCTGCTTTTCCATCGTCATTTCAATATTGGCGATCTGATCGCGGTATTCTTTCGCCCGCTCGAATTCCAGCCTTTCCGCGGCGGCATGCATTTTTTGCTCCAATTCTTTTTTGATTTCAGTATAACCCCCGTTCAAAAAACGGGTGATTTCATCGGTAATTTCTTTGTACGTTTCTTCTTTGACCTCATTCACGCACGGCGCCAGGCATTGGCCCATGTGGTAGTAAAGGCAAACGCGATCTGGGAGATTGGTGCATTTCCTTAAAGGATACAGCCGGTCAAGCAGCTTTTTTGTTTCGTTAGCAGCTTGGACATTCGGATACGGCCCGAAATATTTTCCCTTATCTTTTTTCACTTTCCGGGTCGTGATCAGGCGCGGATGCCGTTCATGCGTCAGTTTGATATACGGATACGTTTTGTCGTCCTTCAGCATGACGTTGTATTTCGGATCATACTTTTTGATCAGGTTGATTTCAAGAATGAGGGCCTCGATATTGGATGAAGTGACAATATATTCAAAGTCTTCGATCTCACTCACAAGCCGCTGTGTTTTTCCATCGTGCGAACCGGTGAAGTAAGAGCGGACACGATTTTTTAGAATTTTGGCTTTCCCAACATAGATGACGGTCCCCTGCCTGTCTTTCATTAAATAGCAGCCAGGCTGATCGGGTAGGAGGGCGAGTTTATTGCGGATGGTATCGTTCAATTTCTCTCACCTCAAATATTGCGATCTGTAAAAAATCCGAGCCATTTCTGACCCGGATTCGACATGCATGGATTATAAATGTTTTTTCACTAATTCTTCCAAAGCTTCTTTCGGTTGGTAACCAATTACTTTGTCAACCTGTTTGCCGTCTTTCATTACGACAAGCGTCGGAATGCTCATAATCCCGAATTTGCTTGCAGTTTCCTGGTTTTCATCGACATCCACTTTTACGATTTTGACTTTGTCGCCCATTTCTGCGTCAATTTCTTCCAAAACCGGTGCAATCATTTTGCACGGACCGCACCAAGTTGCCCAAAAGTCCGTTAAAACCAAACCTTCGCTGACTTCCTGTTCGAAAGTAGCGTCAGTTGCATGAGTAATTGCCATATTGATAAAACCCTCCTAAGTCAAACTATTACTGCTGATGATAAGTATATCATCCTTTTCCATATGATGCGAATGTTATGTTTGAATCATTCACCCAAAAAATGCAGTAATGATTTTATTATTTTATACCCTTTTTGCATGAATTTCCAACATAAAGCAGGGCCTAGGGGAATCTGCCGCCCAAGCCCTTTTGGTTATGCCGTCGTGACTTTTAATTTTTTGAATTCTTCCGTCAAAAGCGGCACGACTTCAAACAGGTCGCCGACAATGCCATAGTCCGCCACGTTAAAAATATTGGCTTCCGGGTCTTTGTTGATGGCGACAATGACTTTTGAATTGGACATGCCGGCCAGATGCTGGATCGCGCCCGAAATGCCGCACGCAATGTACAGGTCCGGAGTAACAACCTTCCCGGTTTGCCCGATTTGCAAGGAATAATCGCAGTAGCCTGCATCGCATGCGCCGCGTGAAGCCCCGACCGCGCCGCCGAGCACATCGGCAAGCTCTTTCAGCGGTTTAAAGCCTTCCGCGCTTTTTACGCCGCGGCCGCCGGAGACGATCACCTTCGCTTCAGAAAGGTCAACGCCTTCACTCGCTTTACGGATAACTTCTTTTATAATGGTTCGCAAATCTTTAATCTCCGCTTGAATCGTTTGGACATCCCCTGTTCTGGACTCATCTTTTTCAAGCGGGCTTATATTGTTCGGGCGGATAGTGGCGAAAATGATGCCGTCTGTAATGATTTTCTTTTCAAATGCTTTACCGGAATAAATCGGCCGGGTAAAGACAACATGTTCGCCCGCCGCTTCTACGATTGTCGCGTCCGAAATGAGGCCGGCATCCAGTTTGCTTGCAATTTTTGGCGCCAAATCTTTGCCGAGCGCGGTATGTCCGAAAATGATGCCGTCCGGATTTTCTGAATGAACAACGGCAAGGAAGGCCTGCGAAAAACCGTCTGAAGAGTAGTTTTTTAGATTCCCGTCTTCCACAACTACAACACGGTCAGCACCGTATTGAATCATATCTTTGCCCAAATTTTGAACGGAATCCCCGATTAAAACACCGACTACTTCCCCGCCTTCCGCAACCGTTTTCCCTGCGGCAATAGCTTCAAAAGACACATTGCGGAGCGATCCATCGCGGACTTCTCCGAGTACCAATACTTTTCGACTCATTCTGTTCCCCTCCAGTACCAATTTCAATTAAATGACTTTCGCTTCGTTATGCAACAATTGGACGAGTTCTTTTACCTGATCGGAGATTTCGCCTTCAAGCACTTTCCCCGCTTCTTTTTTCGGCGGCAAATATACTTCGATCGTTTTTGTTTTCGGCTCAACGTCGTCTTCTTCGAGATCGAGGTCATCGAGTTCGAGTTCTACCAGCGGCTTTTTCTTTGCCTTCATAATGCCGGGCAACGAGGGATAGCGCGGCTCATTTAAGCCCTGCTGCGCCGTGACAAGCAACGGAAGCGTTGTTTCGATGATTTCTGAATCCCCTTCCACATCCCTTGTTACGGTTACCTTGTCCCCGTCGATTTCCAAGTTTGTAATCGTGGTCACGTACGGGATGCCCAACAGATCCGCCACCCTCGGTCCGACCTGGCCGGAAGCATTGTCAATGGCGACGTTTCCGCCGATAATCAGATCTGGTTCCTGCTCTTTTAAATATCGGGCAAGCACTTTTGCCGTTGTCACCTGGTCGCTATATTCCACATCATCCTCAATATTGATAAGCACCGCTTTATCCGCGCCCATGGCCAGCGCCGTCCGCAATTGTTTTTCCGCTTCCTCATTACCGACCGTTACGACGGTCACTTCTCCGCCGTGCGCATCGCGAAGCTGGATGGCTTCTTCGACGGCATATTCATCATACGGGTTGATAATATATTCCGCACCATCATCCTGAATACGGCCGTTTGAAGTCGTAATTTTTTCTTCTGTGTCAAATGTTCTTTTTAATAAAACAAAGATGTTCATGCCGGTCCCTCCCCAAATATATTCAAAATTTAATAATTTAAGCACATACATAATAAGGAATAATTTATTTCCCGGTAAAACGGGGCTCCCTTTTTTCGATAAAGGCTTTGATGCCTTCTTCTCCGTCTTCCGAGCCGAACAGCTCTTTAAAACGGGCGGATTCCTGCTGCAGGCCTTTTTCATATTCATTTGTCTTTGCATAGTTTACAAGTTCAATAGACGCTTTTAAGGCAAGCGGGCTTTTCTTTGCGATTTTTCCCGCGAGCGCTTTCGCTTTCGAAAGCAGTTCTTCTTCCTTATAAGCATGGTTGGCCAGCCCCCACTGCACCGCTTCGGTTCCGGTAAGCGGGTCACTAGTCCACAGCATTTCAAATGCTTTGCCGGGCCCGACATACCTTGGAAGCCGTTGCGTCCCTGCAAATCCCGGCACAAGCCCAAGCTGAAGCTCCGGCAGTCCAAGCTTCGCATTCTCGGCTACAAGGCGGATATGGCAGGCCATCGCCAGTTCCAGACCGCCGCCGAGCGCAGCGCCGTGGATCGCTGCAATCACCGGTTTCGGGAACGCTTCCAATTTTTCGAACAATTTCTGGCCTGAAACCGCCAGAGAATCGAAGCTGCCGCTTTCCCTCAACTGGACAAATTCTTTAATATCAGCACCTGCGGAGAAAAACCGCCCGACACCGTAAATCAGCACCACCCGGCTTTCCGCATCATTTTCGATTTGGTCAAGCGCTTCCGCAAATTCTTTTAAAAGCGCCTGTGCGAGCGCATTGGCAGGCGGCCTGTTGATTTCGATGCAGGCGACCGCGTTCTCGCGCTTTACTGTGATGTATTCCATCCCGTCTTTACCCCCTCACTTTTTATGGGAAGCCCGGCAGGAGCTAAACCGCCTTTTTCCTGCCGCAGCCGTTAATGATTAAGTGATGGACGGGTGCAGCTAATGAAACGAGATTGTATTTTCCTTCGTTCATCACCCATGTTGTCACCGTTTCGTCTACTGTCCCAAAAATCATCTGCCGCACCAGCCGGACATCAAGCTCCGGATCAAATTCTCCCGTTTCCATCCCTTCGCGGATAATTTTGTCAACGAGCGTCAAATACTCTTTCAGCACACTGTTGATTTTTAACCGCAAATCTTTGTTCGTTTGCCTTAATTCCAATTGCGTGACAACCGCCAAATTATGGTCGCTTGACAGTATTTTGAAGTGGTTTTCGATCATTTTCAGCAATTTCTCGGAAGGGCTGTAATCCCCTTCAATAAAATCAGAAATATTTTCAATAAATAATTGCATTTTTTCTTCAAACAAAGAAATAAGGATGTCTTCTTTGTTTTTGAAATACAAGTAGATCGTTCCGTCTGCTACCCCCGCCTGTTTTGCAATTTTTGACACCTGAGCTTGATGATAGCCGTGTTGCGCTATAACCACCACTGCTGCATCTATAATCTGTTTGTATTTCGGTTTATTTTTTTTCACGGACTATCACCTTTCATCTTTTCATCTATAAGTTAGAACACCTATTTCGATAACAGCTGTATTTAAAATGAATGATCATTCATTCATAATTTTATATTATATATGATTCGCCCGCTTGTCAAGTGCTGTTTTGAAAAAAGTTTTGCTAACTGATCTTCTCATCTCCATTTTCCACCTTTTCTTTTTCTACTGCAACCAATGAGCGACGCAAAATTTTGCCGACTGCGGTTTTCGGCAGTTCATCGCGGAACTCGTAAATGCGCGGGACTTTGTAAGCCGCAAGATATTTGCGCGCAAATCGGTCCAGTTCCTTTTCCGTCACTGTCATGTTCTCTTTCAGCACAATATAAGCTTTGACCGTTTCCCCGCGGTACGGATGCGGAACCCCGGCGACAACCGCTTCCTGCACAGCCGGATGTTCGTATAACACTTCTTCGACTTCGCGCGGGTAAATATTATAGCCGCCCGCAATGATGATATCTTTTTTACGGTCGACGATATAGAAAAAACCCTCCTCATTCATATACGCCAAGTCACCTGTCAAGAGCCAGCCGTCTTTCAGCACCTCCGCCGTTTCTTCAGGCCTGTTCCAGTAGCCTTTCATAACTTGCGGGCCCTTGACTGCCAGCTCACCAACCTCGCCCGGCGGCAAAGGCTTTTCGTCTTTCAGAGAGAGGATCCGGCAGTCCGTATCCGGCCATGGCACACCGACGCTCCCTTTTACGCGTTTTCCCCAAACAAAATTGGCGTGTGTCACGGGGGAAGATTCGCTGAGCCCGTACCCTTCTACAAGCTTGCCGCCCGTCACTTCTTCAAATTTTTGCTGCACTTCTACCGGCAACGGGGCGGAACCGCTGATGCACGCTTCGATCGATGATAAGTCATATCGCCCGATTTTTGGATGGTTCAAAAGTCCGATATAAATCGTCGGTGCACCGGGAAACATTGTCGGACGCTGTTTTTCGATCGTTTTCAGTAATGATCCTCCGTCAAAACGCGGGATTAATATCATTTTGAAGCCCTGCATGACAGAAAGGATCAGCACGGTTGTCATGCCATACACATGGAAGAACGGAAGCAAGCCGAGCACGACTTCTTCCCCTTTTTTCGCTTTATACATCTAGGCGCCACACATCGCCGCGTTCGCAATGAGATTTTTGTGCGTCAGCATAACCCCTTTTGGCACGCCAGTTGTGCCGCATGTATATTGGAGTATCGCCAGGTCCTCTTCAAAGTCGAACGGAATGTCCAGCGGCTCCGCTTTTTCTTCCTGTAAAATCCTTTTCAGCAAATGTTGGTGGGTTTCGTGTTTCACCTGTACGGCAATACCCATCTGTTTCATTTGGATAAAACGATATAGAACATTTTTTGGGAACGGCAGATAATCTTCGATAGCGGTTACAATAATGTGCTTGAGATCAGTTTTTCGAAAAACTTTTGCCACAACTGGATATAAAAAGTCAACCGTCAAAATTACCTTGGAACCGGAGTCTTTCAGCTGGTATTCAAGCTCCCTTTCCGTATAGAGCGGGTTTGTCATGACAGCAACGCCCCCTGCATAAAGGACACCGTAAAAACCGATCACCGCCTGCGGAGAATTCGGAATCAAGACCGCAACCCTGTCGCCCTTTTCCACCCCGATTTTTTTAAATACCGGGCAAATTTCAGCGCGGACTCATATACTTCCCGGTACGACATTTCTTTTCCTATGAAATGGAGCGCCTTCTTTTCGGGATAGCATTCTGCCGCTTCGGTCAAAAAAGCACAGACCGGTTTGCGCTCATACTCAATGGAAGTCGGGATTTCCGGTGGATACTGGGACAGCCACGGCTTTTCTGACATTTGCATCACTCCAACTTTAATAGTATTTGAAAATTCCCATTTCTCATTTTATTATAACGAAAGATAAAATCGCTGACAAATCTTTGTACCGAAAAAGGAGAAGGATCCGCTCCTTCTCCCTCCGTTAGTCTGCAATGGCAAGATAAATAATGCCAAGCAGCACAAAAATGATGCAGCACACAATTAAAATTTTTGCAAGCCTGTCCAAAAACATTTGCCATCCCCCTGCCTGCTTGGTTTATTTAAATTCTACAATTGTCACGCCGCTTCCTCCTTCCCCTGCTTCGCCAAGGCGGATGCGTTTCACTGCGCGGTGGTGCTTCAAATATTCCTGTACGCCGTTTCGAAGTGCACCTGTCCCTTTGCCGTGGATGATTGAGACACGCGGATAGCCGGCCAAAAGCGCATCGTCAATATATTTTTCAACTTTTAACAGTGCGTCTTCATAGCGCTCGCCGCGCAAATCGATCTCCAGGTTGACATGGTAATCAGGCCCCTTTACGGTTGTAAGGTGCTTTTCTGGCTGTTTTTGCGGCACCTGGATAAATTCGAGGTCAGATTCTTTCACTTTCATTTTCATGATACCCATTTGCACCTGCCACTCGCCGCTACCCGTTTTTTCAAGCAGTGTGCCTTTTTGGTTGAAGCTCAATACCTTTACTTCGTCGCCAGGCCGGAACGTATGCTGCTGCTTCGCCTTAGCGTGCGGTTTTGATTTATCCAGTTTCGGCGCGGCTTCCTCGAGCCGTTTTCTCGCTTCTATCAGTTCGTGTTCTTTAATATTTGCTTTCGTATCGAGCTGCATTTTCCGCAAATCACGGATAATTTCTTCAGCTTTTTCTTTCGCCTGTTCCACCACTTTTGCCGCTTTTGCTTCGGCTTTTTCATACAGCTCATCACGGCGGGCATAAAATTCCATCATCTGTTTTTGCAAATCTTTATGTAGTTTTTCGGCATTTTTCACAAGTTCGTGCGCTTCCTGCCGCTCTTTTTCCGCCTCGCGCCTTGCAGATTCAAGCGCAGCAATCATATTGTCGACCTGGTTCGTGTCCGCGCCGATATACGACTTGGCATGTTCAATGATGGAAGGGGACAGCCCGAGCCGTTCGGAAATCTCAAACGCATTGCTCCGCCCCGGAACGCCAATCAAAAGCCGGTATGTCGGACTCAAAGTGTCGACGTCAAACTCGACGCTTGCATTGATGACGCCTTTGCGGTTATAGCCGTATGCCTTCAATTCCGGGTAGTGTGTCGTGGCGACAACGCGCGCCCCCCGGTTGTAAACCTCATCCAAAATGGAAATTGCAAGGGCTGCCCCTTCCTGCGGGTCGGTCCCGGCACCGAGCTCATCAAATAATACGAGCGATTCGCGATCAACACGGTTCAAAATGTCGACAATATTTGTCATATGCGACGAAAACGTACTCAGACTCTGCTCGATCGACTGCTCATCACCGATATCGGCAAATACTTCTTTGAACACCGCCATTTCCGAGCCATCTAGAGCGGGGATCTGCAGCCCAGCCTGCGCCATCAGCGTGCATATACCGATTGTTTTTAACGTAATGGTTTTCCCTCCCGTATTCGGCCCGGTAATGACAATGGTTGTATAATCCTTGCCAAGCGCGATATCATTCGGCACAACCTTGTCCATCGGCAGCAAAGGGTGCCTGGCTTTGAACAGGCGGATGATACCATCTTTGTTCATGGATGGTTTCGACCCTTTTATCGACCTGCCGTATAAAGCTTTGGCAAAAATAAAATCAAAATCAGCTAAAATCCCAATGATTGTTCCCAGTTCGCCGGCTTGTCCGGCAACGGCAGCCGACAACCCGCTTAAAATCCTGTCGATTTCCTGCTGCTCTTTCAAATGCCATTCGCGGAGCTGGTTATTCAGTTCCACGACTGACTGTGGCTCGATAAACAGCGTCTGCCCGGAAGAAGACTGGTCATGTACAATACCCCCGTAATTGGCGCGGTATTCCTGCTTGACCGGGATCACGTAGCGTTCATTGCGAATCGTAATAATGGCATCCGACAGCATTTTGGCCGCATTTTTTCCGCGAATGTACCCTTCCAGCTTTTCGCGGATACGCCGTTCTGTTCCGCGCAGCCCTTGGCGAATCTGCCTTAATGTTTCGCTTGCTGTATCGAGCACTTCACCGTTTTCGTCGATCGCATTTTTGATTTCATGCTCAAGCGGGGTTAGGATTGCAATGCCCTCCGCCATTCCCCCTAAAATCGGGAGTTCAGTGCCTTCCTCTACGATGCCTTCAATAAAACATTTCATTGAGCGGCTGGCATAAATGGTGCTGGCGATCTGCATAAGTTCCGCTGGGTTCAGCCTGCCCCCGATTGACGCCCTTTTCAGATGGCGGCGGATGTCATATATCCCTGATAGCGGAACATGCCCTTTTAAGCGGAGCACCCGGGCCGCTTCATCCGTTTCCTCCTGCATCCGCATGACTTCTTCATAAGAAGAGGAAGGAAACAGCGCTTCAATTTTCTCGGCCCCTAGCGGCGAAGAGGCGTGCTCAAGCAGTAAGCCCTTAATTTTATCAAACTCCAGCGTTTTGATGATTTTTCCTTTCATATATTCATCCTCCATGCTTTCCGGATCTCCTGTCCCCGGAAAACTGCACTCTGTTTTGGCCGTTTAATAATTTGTCCATGGCCGCGAAGTCCGCTTACAACGGGGCGGCCGGCGGATTTTCCCGGCAGTAAAATTTATCTGCGCTTTTCATTTAAAAAGCGGATGAATTGTTCCCTCGAAAACGTATTGACAACATTTTTCGGTTCAATCCAGCCTTTTCTTGCCGTTCCAACTCCGAATGCAATATTGTCCAATTCCCTGATGCTGTGCGCATCGGTGTTAATGGCGATTTTCACGCCGGCCTCCTGCGCTTTCCTGGCATTTGTTGCGGATAAATCCAACCGGTTCGGATCCCCGCTTAATTCCAGTATCGTATTGGTTTCTTTTGCCCATTGGATTAAAAGATCTATATCCACATCGTAGCCCTGCCTTTTCCCGACCAATCTGCCGGTCGGATGGGCAATCATATCAATATGCGGATTTTCAAATGCCCGCCGGAACCGTTTCATGATTTGTGTGCGGCTCTGCCCGAAGCCGGAATGGATCGATGCAATCACAAAATCGAGCCTGGAAAGGAGGCCGTCATCAAAGTCCAATGTCCCGTCCGGCAAGATATCCATTTCAATACCGGATAAAATGAGGATATCCGGATATTTTTCATTCAAGTGGCGGATTTCTTCCATTTGTTTCAGCAAGCGTTCACGTGACAGCCCGTTTGCCACCTTTAAATACTTGGAATGGTCGGTAATGGCGATATATTCGTATCCCTTTCGCCTGCACGCATTGACCATCTTTTCAAGCGAAGCTTTTCCATCGGACCAGTCCGTATGCATGTGCAAATCGCCTCGCAGGTCATCCAACTGGATAAACGGGGTTCCTTTATACATTTCAATTTCACTGCCATCATCACGGATTTCAGGAGGGATGTACGGTAAGCCAAAATAATGGTATAGCGACGCTTCGCTTGAAAATGTTAAAAATTCTCCGGTATCAAGCCTTTCCACGCCGTATTCGCTAATTTTTTCGCCACGTTCTTTGGCGATCTGCCTCATCCGGCGATTATGCTGTTTTGACCCCGTAAAATATTGGAGCGCCGCAGCATATTGGTCGGGCGGGACAACGCGGAAAGTGACTTGCAAGCCGTTTTCGCCTTTCAGTTTGACCGTCACTTTTGATAGCCTGACCGCGACGGCTTCCACCACTTCATTCATCTGGAGAATTTCCTCTATAACGGGCTTTGGATCAAATGTGGCAATGACATAATCGAGGCCTTTTAATGTTTCTTCAAACCGTCTTGCACTTCCGGCTCGGGAAAATTTTTCCACTTTTCTGATCTGGGAAAGGGTCTCTTCTATCATCAAAAGAACCGGAACCATTTGGCCGATCGGATACCGGTCCGTTTTTGCCCCGAGCGCATCAAGGGCCCGTAAAATATTGGACTGGGTTGTTTTTCCGAAACCTTTTAACGTTTCCACTTTCCCTTCTTCACATGCTTTTCTCAAAGACTCCGCATCCATAATGCCAAGTTCCCTGTACAACTTTGATATTTTTTTGGCCCCGAGGCCCTGTATTTGCATTAACGGGATTAATCCTTTTGGAATCTCATTTTTTAATTGCTCAAGCAAGGAAGATTTTCCGGTAGAAAGGAATTCTTCGATCGTCGAGGCAGTCGCTTTTCCGATATGCGGAAGTTCCAAAAAGTTGTCGATCTCAGAAATGTCGCGACCGTCCGCTTCCAATGCTGATGCAGCCTTACGGTAGGCAGCGATTTTGAAGTGGTTTTCCCCTTTGAGTTCCATATAGACCGCTATTTGTTCCAGCAATCGGATTACGCTACGTTTATCTATCTGCATACGCCTGCCCCCTTTGGAGACTGATTTTCCTTTATTTCATTTAATAATACTAGCAAATTTTCATTTATTCATGAAGCGGCGCGCTTTATAATTGATATGATGGATGATCGGGAATCCCGAAAAACATGGCGGGAGGGGCTGCCTCCTACAGGGGATCCGCAAGTTGCGCCTTCACCCTGCACGTAACAGAGCCAATCCAAAAAGAAACACTTCCCGGCAAAGAGAAGTGCTTGTTTGGCCGCTTCCGCTTATATATGTGTGGCATCTGCCCTGTGCCTGGTCGTTCTTTTACCCCGAGAAAGCGCCCGCTGTTCCATACGCAGATCACGGGCAACCTGTGCTTTTCTTATTTCGTCCACCACTGTTCCACAAGACCCGAAATGTACGGGGTATTTTTGATCATACCTTCCGCGACGGCAGACTGGCTCAGCGCAGTTTGGATGGAATCAATCGGCAGCAAGGATCCAATGTACAGTATAATAAAGAGGATCAGATACAGCTCGGCAAAACCCAAGATTCCGCCCGCCCATCCGTTTATTTGTTTTAAAACCGGCAGCTGGGCCACAAAAGTAAGAGAAGACCCCACAATATTCAAAAAGATCCTTACGGCAAAGAAAAGGATGGCAAAAGCGATGATCCGGTAAAAAGCGGTCTCCATATCGGATTGGTGAACAAGAAGCGCAAACGGGCTTGTTTGACTGAAGGATGGGTAAGGAATCCACAGCTTAAGTTTTTCCGCCAGATCATCATACAGCATATAAGCGACAATGGAGGCGATGGCAAACCCTGCAATATGAACAGCCTGCAGAATAAAGCCTTTCCGCTTTCCGTTAAAAAAACCGAGCACCAGCAACAAGATGATGATTATATTAACCATGTTCACCTTCATCCTTCTTTAATAATTGTAAATAATGCTGCTCAAGCAGCTCATACTGCTCTTTCAGCTTTATATAATCATGGACAGCATTCACGGCTGTCAGGACAGCCAGTTTACTCGTATCTAATGAAGGATTCTTTGCACTGATTTCCCGCATTCTTTCATCGACCATCGAGGCAACTAAGCGAATATGGCTTGCCGGATCCGTTCCAACTATGGTATATTGCTGTCCGTATATGCCGATTGTAATTCGGGTTTTTTCCAATGTTGCTTGCCTCCCCTTTTAAGAATCCTATTCCTTATCATATCATGTTGGAAAACCCTTTGTCTAACACTGTCGAACATTTTCATACAAATCTCAATCCTCTGGAGGAATCAAAATGTCCAATACTGTCATTCTGGCTTCACATTCAGCCATCCAGGAAATGAAAGAATATTATCAAACTGCCCAATTGAATAAAATACCTGCCGGCGCAATTTTTGCCGCGAAAATCCCGGGATGCCAGGTCACCGCTTACCGGTCGGGAAAAGTGCTGTTTCAGGGGCCCGGAGGCGAAGCTGAAGCCGCAAAATGGGGAAAGGCAGTGGAAAAGAAGCCTGCTAGCGCTAAACCAAAAACTTCCGGCAACCCGCTGCCGCCGTATATTGGCTCGATGTCTGTCATCGGTTCCGATGAAGTCGGAACGGGTGACTATTTCGGCCCTATCACGGTGGCCAGCACTTACGTAAAAAAAGACCAGATTCCGCTCTTAAAGGAATTGGGTGTGAAAGATTCGAAAGGATTGGCAGACCATCAGATTGCAAGCATCGCAAAAGAACTGCTCCACTTTATCCCTTACAGCTTGTTGGTTTTGCCAAATGAAAAGTATAACCGGCTCCAGCAGTCCGGGATGTCTCAGGGAAAAATGAAAGCCATGCTCCATAACCGCGCCCTCTACAATCTATTGCAAAAAATCGCGCCGGAAAAGCCGGATGCAATTTTAGTGGACCAGTTTGCTGAAGCCCCGACCTATTACCGGTATTTGCAAAACGAAAAAAATGTGGTGCGCGACAACGTGTTTTTCAGCACAAAAGGGGAGAGCGTCCATCTTGCGGTTGCGGCCGCTTCGATCCTGGCCAGGTACGCATTTGTGCGTGAGTTTGAAAAATTGGGCAAGGAAGCCGGGGGTGTGTTGCCAAAGGGGGCCGGGGCACAGGTAGATGCCGCTTGTGCACGGCTGATCAAGGCACGCGGCTTGGACGTGCTGCCGCATTTTGTGAAACTCCATTTTGCCAATACGGAAAAAGCAAAGCGGATTGCGGGTGTAAAATAGTTTCGATTTGGTTTCCAGGGCCTGTTCTTTTTTTGGAACAGGCTCATTTTTACACAGCTGATTCTCCCCGATTGCGGTTTCTTTCTCCAACGATTTTCGGTATTTTTCTTGCCTCTTGAAAAATGATCCCCATTTTCCATTTGTTTCTCGCCCGTATCACGGCTTCTACCCGATCCGGATGTTTCTCCCCAATATTGAATTTTTTCTCGCCTATTTTTAATAAATGATCCCCGTTCTCCATGGAATTCCTGCCTGGTCATCCAATTAGATCATCATGAAAAAAGGAGAAGACCATCACGGCCTCTCCTCATTCACGAATTATCCCCTTAATTCCGCGCCTGTTTTTTCTTTTACCGCAGCCAGCACTTTTTCATGCTGGGAAACTACTTCTTCATCCGTTAATGTGCGTTCCGGATCGTAATAAGTAAGCGAGAAGGCAATGGATTTTTTACCCGGTTCCATATGTTCGCCATCATACAAATCAAAAATGGAAACGGATTTCAACAGCGCACCGCCGGCTTCTTCAATAACAGTCTGCAAATGTCCGGCTTCCACACCCCGATCCACAACGAGAGCAATATCCCGAGTGACCGCCGGAAATCTCGGGATCGGCTGGTATTGAATCGGCTCAACCGGATAATCGTAAACCGGACCGAGCTTCAGTTCAAATACGTACGTTTCCTTAATGTCCAGCTCTTTTTGCACATTCGGATGCACCTGGCCGACAAAACCGATTACGTTCCCGCCAAGCAAAATTTTCGCCGTCCTTCCCGGATGCAGCCCGTCGATTTCCTGCGCCTGGAAAGATACTGCATCCGCAACGCCGAGTTTTTCAAACAAACCTTCCAAAATCCCCTTCGCGACGAAGAAATCCACGGCTTTCTTTTCGCCCTGCCAAAGGTTTGCGACCCAAAGTCCGGTAATGGCACCGGCGAGATGCTCCTGTTCTTCCGGCTGTTCTCCTTCCGCTTTTTTCAAAAAGACGTTGCCGACTTCATACAGTGCAACCGAGTTATTTTTGCGGGCAACATTATAGGCGACAGATTCAAGCAAATGCGGCAAAATGCTCAACCGCAAAACGCTCCGCTCTTCGCTCATCGGCATGGAAATCCGGACAGGCTCACGTTTTTCAAGCGCGTACTGACGCGCTTTTTCTTCGCTTGTTAACGAATAGGTCGTTGCCTGGTACAATCCGGCGCCTTCCAAAAAACGTTTTGTTACGCGGCGTTTTTTCTGGATTTTTGTCAGACCTCCCTGTGTCCCGGCACCCGCCGGCAATGTTTTCGGCAAATTGTCATAGCCGTACAAGCGCGCGACTTCCTCAATCAAATCTTCTTCGATTGTAATATCACCGCGGCGGGTCGGCACAACGACCGTGAAACGGCCGACTTCGTATTTTGCTTCAAACTGCAGGCGTTTAAAAATATCGAGTACTTCTTCCTGTGTGATATTTGTGCCGAGCACACGGTTGATTTTTTCAAGCGTAATCGTCACGACAGCAGGTTCTACCCGAAAATGGTTTGCTTCAACTATTCCGGAGAGCACTTCCCCGCCGGCATATTTGGCCATGAGCATCGCGGCCCTTTCAGCTGCCGGATACACGCGGTTCGGGTCAATCCCTTTTTCATAGCGGCTGCTGGCTTCGCTGCGCAGCCCGTGGTCTTTCGAAGCAGTGCGGATCGTTTGAGCATCAAAATAAGCCGATTCAAGCAGAACGGTTGTCGTGCTATCGGATACTTCCGAATTGGCGCCACCCATCACACCGGCCATGGCGACAGGTACGGTGCCGTTTGTGATCACCAAATGGCTTGATTTTAACGTGCGTTCCTGATCATCAAGCGTCACTATTTTTTCGCCTTCGTGCGCCATGCGGACAACGATTTCTTTCGAGCCGAGCTTGTCGTAGTCAAACGCATGGAGCGGCTGGCCGTATTCGAGCAAAATATAGTTCGTAATGTCGACCACATTGTTGTGCGGGCGGATCCCTTCAGCCATGAGGCGCACCTGCATCCAAAGCGGGGACGGGCCGATTTTTACATTGCGGATGACTTTTAGGGTATATAATGGCGCGGCTTCCTTCGCATCCACGCGCACCGAAATGGCTTCTGTTGCCTTGTCGGAAACTTCCTGCACTTCCGTTTCCGGCAGCTTCACGTCTCTGCCGAGAATCGCGGCCACTTCATATGCCACACCAAGCATGCTTAAGCAGTCCGCCCGGTTCGGGGTCAGGCCGAGTTCAATGATCGTATCATCCAAACCTAAAAGCGGCACCGCATCCTGCCCGACTTCCACATCATTTGGAAAAACATAAATCCCGTTTGCAAATTCTTTTTGCACGAGCTTACTTTCGACGCCGAGTTCCTGCAGCGAGCAGATCATACCGTTCGATTCCTCGCCGCGCAGCTTCGAGCGTTTGATTTTCACATGGCCCGGCAGCCAGGCGCCCGGTTTCGCAACCGCTACTTTCTGCCCTTTATCGACATTCGGCGCGCCACAAATAATCTGTACCGGTTCGCCTTCCCCGATATCGACAAGGCATTTATTTAATTTATCGGCATTCGGATGTTTTTCTTTTTCGAGCACATGCCCGACGACGACATTTTTAATGCCTTCGCCCCTGAATTCAACGCTTTCGACTTCAATCCCGGTTCTCGTAATTTTTTCGGCCAGTTCTGCCGGCGAAATGCCGTCCAAATCCACATATTCCTGCAGCCATTTATATGAAACAAACATCGCTTATTCCTCCCTTATTCTTGTACGGAAAACTGCTGTAAGAAACGGATATCGTTCGTATAGAAATGGCGGATGTCATCGATGCCGTATTTTAGCATCGCAATCCGCTCCGGCCCCATGCCGAACGCAAAACCAGTGTACTTATCGGCATCAAATCCGGACATTGTTAACACGCGCGGATGTACCATGCCGGCCCCTAAAATTTCAATCCAGCCGGTGCCTTTGCATACATGGCAGCCGTGCCCTCCGCACATTTTGCACGAAATATCCATTTCAACAGATGGTTCGGTGAACGGGAAAAAGCTCGGACGCAGACGGATTTCGCGGTCTTCACCGAACATTTTTTTCGCAAAAACTTCAAGGGTGCCTTTTAAATCAGCCATGGTGATGTTTTCATCCACGACAAGCCCTTCAATCTGCATAAACTGGTGAGAATGTGTCGCATCGTCGTTATCGCGTCGGTACACTTTCCCCGGGCAGATGATTTTAACAGGGCCTTTGCCATGATGCTTCTCAAGCGTCCTTGCCTGGTTCGGCGACGTATGGGTCCTGAGCAAAATTTCCCCGGTAATATAAAAGGTGTCCTGCATATCACGCGCCGGATGCCCTTTCGGCAAGTTCAGCGCTTCGAAATTGTAATAATCGGTTTCCACTTCCGGCCCTTCGGCAATTTTGTATCCCATCCCGATGAACAAGTCTTCAATTTCCTCGATGACTTTTGTAAGCGGATGTTGGTTTCCTGTTTTTACCGGGCGACCCGGCAGCGTGACATCAATTTTTTCGGATGCCAGTTGCTTTTCGATGGCTTCCGCTTCCAAAGCGACCTGTTTCTTTTCAATCCCGGTTTGGATCGCAACCCTTACCGCATTGGCGAGCGCACCCATTTTCGGCCGCTTTTCCGCCGATAATTTGCCCATCCCGCGCAGGACTTCCGTAATCGGCCCTTTTTTGCCGAGATAGGCAACGCGAATGTCGTTTAATGTTTTTAAATCGGCCGCTTCTTCGATTTTGGCGAGGGCTTCAGTTTGCAGTTCTTTTAATCTTTCTTCCATTATGCTGTACCTCCTTTAGTTTTCGGGCGTTAAAAAACCCCGCCCCAAGCAAAGGGACGAGGTTGTATGTATCGCGGTACCACCCTAATTAACATAATAAAATTATGTTCACTCATTGGGATAACGGCTTTGCACCGTCCCGCCTTTACATTGCACAGGCAATGGTCCAAGCGGCAACTCGAGGGGTGAACTTCGCTTTATTTCCCCATAAAAATGCTTCCAGTCTGCGGCATTTTTTCCCTGCATGGCGAGCATAAAGCTACTTTTCCCTGTCATTGTTTTTGACATTTTTCAGTTATTTTTTATTATAGCGGGATGCGCCCGGGATTTCAAACGGATTTTAGAATTTTAGTCACGCATTGCAAAATCGTACATCAAAATCCCGGCAGCAACTGCGACGTTCAGCGATTCGCTTTTGCCGAAAATCGGGATGTATAAGTTTTGTTCGGTTTTGGCGAGCAAATCCGGATTTACACCACTTCCTTCATTGCCGACAAGGATGGCAAACGAGTCCCCAGGATCCACTTCACGGTAAGAAACGCCATTATCAAGCGCTGTCCCGTAAACCGGAACGTCCGCTTCCTTCAGTTTTTCGATCCACATGTTTAAATCGCCCTTTAACAGGTCGACATGCAGATGGCTCCCTTGTGCGGCGCGCAAAACTTTCGGGCTGTACGCTTCAGCAGAGCCTTTCCCTAAAATTACGGCATCAAACCCGGCGGCGTCGGCTGTACGGATCATCGTGCCGATATTGCCGGGATCCTGGACGGCATCAATGAGCAGGAAACGTTTGCCGATGATTTTGGACGGCTGTTTCTTCATCCGGCACACGGCAAAAATGCCTTGGCTTGTTTCCGTATTGGCAAGGGCTTTGCTGATTTCATGCGCCACCGTTGTAACGGGCAGCCCTTCGATATCCCAAGAATCCGGCATTGTGACGCCTTCTTCAAGTATGATTTCAAGCACAACTTTTTCTTTCAGCGCTTCTTCGACCGGATGGAATCCTTCCAGCAAATAGGTAAACGTTTTTCCGCGTTCTTTTTTCGTGCTGAGTTTTTTCCAATGTTTCACTTGCGGGTTTTGCAAGGATTGAATGAATTTCACCGTACCTGCTCCCTCATATCAAAGTTATATCTTGAAATAGTATACATAAAAACAGCGGGCTTGTGAAATGCTACCATTGAATTTGGATGAAAGGAGTGCCTGTGATGAATTTGGATTTGCGGAAAGCTGTCATCCATAACGTAAGCGGGGACACACAGAAACAGCTGGAAGATACGATTGTGGATGCCATTCAAAGAGGTGAAGAAAAAATGCTGCCGGGGCTTGGCGTCCTGTTTGAAGTGATTTGGAACAATGCGGATGCAAACGAAAAGAAAATGATGCTGGAAACGCTCGAGCATGGGCTGAAACAGGCGTAGCCGGGGAGCCCGGGGTGCTGTCCCAAAAGTCGGTAAACTGAACTTAGTGGGCTAAAATTTTCCCGTGAAAATGGTTCTGGGAAGTTTACTCAAGACCGTTTGAGCAAAACTTTCCTAATAAAATGGTTTTGAGAAGCTTACTCACGACCGTTAGAGGAAAATAATACTCCTGAAACAGTTCTTAGAAGCTTTATAAAGGTCATTTAAATAAAATTTCTGCTTAAAGGGGCTTTTTGGACAGCCCCTTTTATATCACAATTTTATCACGCTTGGGCTCGGCTGTTCAAAGCCCCTTTCCAAAATTTCCATGTTGGCCAGTAATTCCTCATCGCGGACAAGTTTTTCGGCACCGTTGATTATACTCTCATACATTAGGTCATAGATGCGGCCGTAATCGCCTTGCGGTGTCGGCACTGTTTCTTCCACGATGTTTCCTTCCGCATCGATGTAAGTAAGTTTACCATATGCTTCTTCCGGATCCACCCCAAAATTTTCGCTGCCCGGCATTTTCCCAGCTTTCAGGCATGTTTCCTGCTGGTCAATGCCATATTTGATAAAGCTCCCTTTCGTGCCGTGGAGAATCCATTTCGGATATGGGTCGAGCACAAGGTGGCTCGTTTTCACAATAGCTTTAAAATTATCATAGAAAAGCTGGACTTCATACAGGTCGTCCGGATTTTCTGTGTTCCGTACCGAACGGATATCATAGGCAGCATGGTGCGGGCGCCCGAACAACGAAATCATCTGGTCAATCGTATGGACACCGAGGCCGTACAATGCCCCTTCATAATACTTTCCGGGGGCACTTGGCGCATCCGGCCTATAATAATCAAAATGCGATTCAATTTCGACGAGTCCGCCGATTTTTCCGCTTTGGAGCACTTCTTTCACGGCGAGAAAATCCCCGTCAAATCGCCGGTTTTGATAGGGCATCGCAACCAGCCCTTTTTCTTTTGCCAGTGCTGTGATCTCCTCAGCTTCTTTTTTTGTTGTGCAAAAAGGTTTTTCGACAAGGATATGTTTCCCGGCTTCCAGGCAAAGTTTCGCATATTCGTAGTGGGAATCGGGAGGCGTGCAAATGGACACCATTTGAATGTCCCCGTCATTCAGTATGTCTTCAATTTGGTTAGTAAAAAAGATTCCTCTTCCTTCGTATTGTTGTTCAAGTTCCGGTTTCCGTTCACGATTATAAATGGATTTCACCCGAATGGAGTCCCGGATCAAAACATAAGGCAAATGATAACGGTTTGTGCTTTTGCCAAATCCGATGTAAGCAATTGTAAGTGGCATGGCGCGTCCCCCTTTTTATGTATACTCTTTCTCAAATTGTATATCTTTTTGCAGGGAATCTTCCAATGATTTTAGCTAAAAACTTGGGGGACAAATATCCCCTGCCGCTATCTTTTGCTGTACCGCCGATATTTTGGCAGCTTTTCGCCAATAAATTATTTTAAGGGCGGAATACCTTGTAAAAACAAGCTTTTTTGGGAGATTCCCTGTTTCCACGCCGCATACAGAAAAACCGGACAAGAAAAAGTGCCCGACTTATAACTTTCATCCAAAAATAATTTGATCTACTATTTTGCGGTCGAGACGTTTAATCACTTCGGTCATCAATTTTACCGTATTTTCGTAATCATCCCGGTGGAGCATGGCGGCATGCGAATGGATGTAGCGCGTCGCAATCGTCACGGCCAAGGACGGAATCCCGCTGCCGACCAGATGGATGGAACCGGCATCCGTGCCGCCACCCGGAATTGATTCATATTGGTACGGGATATTTAACTCTTCGGCAACTTTCACAACGGTATCACGCAAGCCTTTATGGGACACCATTGAAGCATCGTAAATAACAATTTGCGGCCCTTTGCCCATTTTGCTGAGCGCTTCTTTTTCGCTGATTCCCGGCGTATCGCCTGCAATGCCGACATCGAGTGCAAAGGCGATGTCCGGTTTGACTTTGTTCGCCGCCGTTTTGGCGCCGCGAAGACCGACTTCTTCCTGGACATTTGTGACTCCGTAAACGACATTCGGATGGTTTTCTTTTTGCAGATTTTTCAGCACGTCAATGACAACGGCGCATCCAATGCGGTTATCCCAAGCCTTGGCGAGCAGCATCTTTTCATTTTTCATAACGGTGAATTCAAAATATGGCACGACCATGTCGCCCGGTTTGACGCCCCATTCAAGTGCTTCTTCGCAGCTTGTCGCTCCGATGTCAATAAACATATCTTTGATTTCGTACGGTTTTTTCCGTGCTTCCGGCGGTAAAATATGCGGCGGCTTCGAACCGATCACACCTGTAATATCGCCTTTATCCGTCACAACGGTTACGCGCTGGGCAAGCATGACCTGCGACCACCAGCCGCCGACCGTTTGGAAACGGAGGAACCCTTTCTCGTCAATTTTTGTAACCATGAAGCCGACTTCATCCATATGGCCGGCGATCATGATTTTCGGCCCATCCACCCGGCCCGTTTTTTTCGCAATCAGGCTCCCGAGCCCGTCGGTGTCCAGTTCATCGGAATACGGCTCTATATATTTTTTGATAACGGCGCGCACTTCTCTTTCATTGCCGGCAATTCCCTTTGCATCGGTCAACTCTTTCAGCATGGACAGCGTCTCATCTAATTGTGCTAATCGGTATCCCCCCATGTTCATTTATATTCAATGTCCATTATAATGGAAATCGATGAAAGTGTAAAAAACATCAGCTTTCTTAAGCAGCTGATGTTTCATGAATGTCCAGATTAATTCTTGGATTGGACAGTAATTTTTTTTATTAAATTTATGTTCAACGGGACATGCATCGATTTTGTATACCACTCCCAATACGACAAAAGCACAACTGCCAGCAGGCCGATTTGGGGAGAAAAAACCGGTTCGTCCAAAAACCCGGTCAAGACAATGATCGGCAGGCTGAGAAGAAAGATATTTAAATATCTATAATTTTTTTTAACAAAAAATAACATACTTAATTTGCAGGCCGCCATCAAGAATACGGCCAAAAAAGCAATCCCGCCAATCACCCCGTATTCTACAAATAATCCGATGAAAATATCATGAGCATGAAAAATATCTTTATGGAACAGGCTGGCATACGCCTGCTCAAAACCAATTGGCGTTGTTCCAAATAGAAAATGGTTTTCCCAAAGTTCAAAGGAATGGAGCCAAATTTTTTCCCTGTCCCAAAATGAACCGGCAATTGATTGATTTCTCGGAATAAATGTTGTGAGTTTTCTTGCTCCTGCCGTAATGAAAATAAGGCCAGCAATAAAAACGCCTCTATTCAGCCTGAAAAAGAAGATGAGATATATGCAAATCATTGCCACAACGCCGGCCCTCGATCCAGTGTCAAATACCCCTTTGCTTAAAATGAAAAGCGGCAATACTTTCCAAATGAAACTTTTCCAACGTTTCTTGCCCGCATTCTCAAGCATTTCGGCAAAAAGAAAAGCGATCCCCAACAGCAGCAGAAACATCGTAAAATTCGGATTGTAGGTACTGCCGATCAGTCTGTTGTAGTTTTTGTAACCTAACAATTCTGTCCCGGTTAGAAATGCGAGTACCGGTTCCCCGGATAACAGCTTGGGAACCCACCCAATTAAAATGTCATATATGCCGCAGCCAATGACGATCCACCGGAAAAACCTGAACTTATCACTTGTGCCGGTGTCCATAACTTTAAGATAAATTCCCCAGTAGAAAAGAACCCTCAAGCTTTCAATGAAAAGAAACGGCTTTGCCATTTGTAATGCTGCCCCGACGGTTGAAACCAAAAGGCAGAGGAAGAATAAGGATATGAAAGAAAAAGGAAACAGCCGTTTATTTTTTATATGGCTGTACAGTGCTGCCAAGCTTAAAACCAGCATAAAAAATATGCCTGCCGGCGGCAAAACAAAACATAAGATTGTACTTAGCTCAAATATCTTATTTTTAATAAAATGAATAGTCACTTGCATATTATGCCCCATTAACTACAATTAATTTTTATAATAGGGCATCATTATAACCTATCCAGATTAAAATTTCGTTAAAATACTCCGCCGGCGCTTTAAATTAGAAAGATATGAATTTTGTTAATTGAAACGGGTAAGGCCCGAGGATCCAAATCCCCCTTCTCCCCTTTCCGAATCTGTCAATGCTTCAACCCGGCTGACAACCACAGAAGCAACCGGTGCGATAACCATCTGGGCAATCCTCATATTTTTTTCGACTTTGAATGCCTTTTTTCCATGATTGATCAAAATCACTTTAATTTCTCCTCTGTAACCTTCATCGATTGTACCCGGGCTGTTTAAAACCGTGACGGCATGTTTTAAGGCCAACCCGCTTCTAGGCCTGACCTGGGCCTCTGTTCCGTGGGGAAGTTCAATACTGATGCCGGTGCGGATCAGCTCCGCCTCTCCCGGTGCAATGACTTTTTCTTCAATGGAAAACAAATCCAGCCCCGCATCGCCTAGATTGGCCCTTTGCGGCAACTGCGCGTCTTGATGCAATAATTTTACTTTTAAATGATAGTCCAATGCCGACACTGCTCCTTTTTAAGCTTTGTTTATTACGCGGAGGCATATCTCCATGATGATTATAACAAAATAAGACCAGCTTTTACTGTTTATAAATGTACAAAAGAAAAATTTTTCTCACATTAAACGTAAAGGGGGGTTTTCATGAAAAAATTTCGCAAAAAACATCCGGAAATCCCGGCAACCCCAGAAGTTTCAATTGCAACCGACTTGAATGAATATCCGCCGGGTGAATCCGTTGATGAGCATGCCAACTTGGAGGCGGTAAACGCCATTTTAAACGAAGAAGAAATTAAACAACAGACGGAAAATTTATAATTTAGATGGCAGGCGGCAACTTTGGGGGCGCCTGCCCCTTTTTGTGGAAAAACCGAAGTATTCCCCTTAAAAATGATCAACGAAGAACAAATAACCCGACTTCGGCTTCTGTTTTATCCGTGGATTTTTAAATATATCCACGAAATTTCCCAAAATATCAATGGATTGGTACCTAAATACGCATAAGGGTATCTTTGATTTTAAAAAATAGAGCCCCCAACCCGGATTGGAGGCCCCATTTTTCATTACAACGCTGCTTTTGCTTTGTTTGCCAGTTCAGCAAATGCTTTTTCGTCGGTAACAGCAAGGTCGGCAAGCATTTTGCGGTTGACTTCGATACCGGCCAGTTTCAAGCCGTGCATTAAACGGCTGTAGGAAAGGCCGTTGATTCTTGCAGCAGCATTGATACGTGTAATCCAAAGTTTGCGGAAATCGCGTTTTTTCTGGCGACGGTCGCGATACGCATACATATAGGATTTCATCACTTGCTGGTTGGCAACTTTATATAAAGTGTGTTTCGAACCATAATAACCTTTTGCTAATTTAATGATTTTTTTGCGTCGTCTGCGGGTTACTGTACCGCCTTTTACACGTGGCATATTATTTTCCTCCTATTTAAATCTTCGTTTTCTTATTGATTGTCCAGCATTTGGCGGATCCGTTTCATGTCGCTGGCGGATACAAGCGTCGCTTTACGCAGCTGGCGTTTTTGTTTAGTCAATTTATTTGCGAACAAATGGCTTCTGTAAGCGTGGGAACGTTTCAGGCTGCCTGAGCCGGTTTTCTTAAAACGCTTTGCAGAGCCGCGGTGAGTTTTCATTTTTGGCATTTGGTCGTCCTCCTCAAATATCAAACAATTACTTCTTCTCGTTTTTTGGTGCAAGTACTAAGAACATGCTGCGTCCGTCCATTTTCGGTTTGGACTCGATTGTGCCTACTTCCGCACATGCCTCGGCAAACCGGTCCAACACGCGCTGACCAATTTCTTTATGGGTAATGGCGCGGCCTTTGAAACGGATCGATGCTTTTACCTTATCACCTTTTTCTAAAAACTTAATGGCATTGCGAAGTTTCGTATTAAAGTCATGTTCTTCGATGGTCGGACTCAAACGAACTTCTTTCACGTTGATGATTTTTTGTTTTTTGCGTGCTTCCCTGTCTTTTTTCTGCATTTCAAAACGGTATTTGCCGTAATCCATGATGCGGGCGACAGGCGGTTTTGCGTTCGGTGCAACAAGCACGAGGTCTAGATTGGCGCGAGCAGCAATATCCAATGCTTCGTTCCGGGATTTAACCCCCATTTGTTCTCCGTTTTGGCCGATTAAACGGACTTCGCGGGCACGAATGCCTTCGTTAACCATCATGTCTTTGCTAATAATGAGCCACCTCCAAGTTTATTTCCAATCCCATGCTCCGGATCGAGCGCGATTGAATATATCGCTTGCGAAAATACCCTTTAACGCACTGCATACGAAAAAAGCGCAGGAAAAGGCACCCGCGCTTAGCATATTCATAGCCATAAACGTCTTGATCCAAACCTGGCAACTGCACAAAATGCGTCAACAGGTGAGAAGCGGGCTGCTCCTTCTTTCCACAAACTTATATTCAATTCCACCACAATACTATATCATGTTATGCATGTACTGTCAAATGGTACAGACAGCCTTGGATGCGGCTTAGCTCAACGGAAAATATCGTATCAAAATTGCACGGCGATTGCAACAGTTTTTTTCAAAACACCAAAAAAATCAGACCGTCTCCGGGCCTGATTTTTTTGGTTATCACCGTTTTACTTCTTCTTTGATTTTGGCAAGGAAGCTTTCAAACGGAACGGTTTCCGATTTTTTCTCACCATACTTGCGGACGTTGACGGCATTTTCGTTTACTTCCTGGTCGCCGACAACGAGCGCATACGGGATTTTTTGCACCTGGGCTTCACGGATCCGGTAGCCCAATTTCTCATCACGCGCATCGAGTTCCACGCGGATCCCTTCCGCTTTGAGCGCATCTGCAATTTTGCGCGCGTAATCATAATGGGCGTCCGGCGATACCGGGATGACCTGGATCTGCACCGGCGCAAGCCATGTCGGGAATGCGCCTTTGTACTCTTCGATCAGGTAAGCGACAAAACGTTCCATTGTCGACACGACGCCGCGGTGGATAACAACCGGGCGGTGCGGTTTGCCGTCTTCCCCGACATAAGTCAAATCGAAGCGTTCCGGCAGCAGGAAGTCGAGCTGCACGGTCGACAGCGTTTCGTCTTTTCCGAGCGCGGTACGGACCTGTACGTCGAGTTTCGGACCGTAGAAAGCGGCTTCGCCTTCCGCTTCATAGTAGTCAAAGCCGAATTCGTCCATTGTTTCTTTTAGCATTGACTGGGCTTTATTCCACATTTCATCATCGTCATAGTACTTGTCTGTGTTTTCCGGATCGCGGTACGAAAGGCGGAATGAATAATCGGTAATGTTGAAATCTTTATAAACGGCAAGGATCAGCTCAACGACGCGTTTGAATTCTTCTTTAATTTGGTCCGGGCGCACGAAAATATGGGCGTCATTCAACGTCATGCCGCGTACGCGTTGCAGGCCGGAGAGCGCACCTGACATTTCATAACGGTGCATCAGCCCAAGCTCCGCTATCCGGATCGGTAGTTCACGGTAGCTGTGGATCGTATTTTTATACACCATCATATGGTGCGGGCAGTTCATCGGGCGCAGCACCAGTTCTTCATTGTCCATTTTCATGACCGGGAACATATCATCCTGGTAGTGGTCCCAGTGGCCGCTCGTTTTATACAGGTCCACGCTGCCGAGCACCGGGGTGTATACATGGTCATAGCCCAGCTTTACTTCTTTATCAACAATATACCTTTCAATCGTGCGGCGGATCGTTGCACCTTTAGGCAGCCAGAGCGGCAAACCTTGGCCGACTTTTTGTGAAGTCGTAAAAAGTTCCAGCTCTTTCCCGATTTTCCTATGGTCGCGTTCTTTTGCTTCCTCCAGGAATTTCAAATGGGCTTCCAAGTCTTCCTTCTTGAAGAAGGCCGTGCCGTATATGCGTTGCATCATTTTGTTGTTGCTGTCGCCGCGCCAGTATGCGCCGGCAATGCTCAACAGTTTGAATTCCTTGATTTTTCCGGTCGACGGCACATGGACGCCGCGGCACAGGTCAAAAAATTCGCCTTGCTCGTAAATCGTGACCGTTTCATCTTCCGGAATCGCATCAATCAATTCAAGCTTATATTCATCGTCTGCAAAAAGCTTTTTCGCTTCTTCCCGGGTTACAACTTTGCGGACAACTTCGAGATTTTCCCCGACAATTTTCTTCATTTCTTTTTCGATCTTTGGAAGGTCTTCCGGCGTGATCGAAACATCCAAATCCATGTCATAGAAAAAGCCGTTTTCGATCACCGGACCGACGCCGAGCTTCACATTGCCGAACAGACGTCGTACTGCCTGCGCCATTAAGTGCGCCGTACTATGGCGGAGAATTTCAAGCGCATCCTCGTGCTCCGGGGTCACGATTTCAATTGCACCATCTTCTTTAATCGGTGTGCGCAAATCGATCAGTTTTCCGTTCAATTTTCCGGCAAGCGCCTTTTTCTTGAGCCCCGGGCTGATCGAAGCGGCAATATCTTCCGTTGTTGTTCCATTTGGAAATTCCTTGACTGCGCCGTCAGGAAATGCCATTTTCAATACATCTGCCATATGTACCACTCCTTTACAAAAATAAAAACCCGCCCCTCATCAAGGGACGAGTTTGTTACACGCGGTTCCACCCTCATTTCCACGCTAAAAAAGCGCGGCTTCATTTTGATAACGGAAATTTCCGCCAACCGCTACTGTTTGGTTCACGGCTGAAGTTCAGAGGCGGTAAGCATTCAATCGTGCCGGAAAGCTTGCAGCCAAAGGCTTTCCTCTCTGAAAGGCCGTAACAGAATACTGTTGTCCCCATCATCACATTGACTTTTTCATGCCATTTCAAATATGTAAGATATTATAGAAGTTTGCGGCGAAAAAATCAAGGGATGGAAAACAATTATTCGTTGGCGGCATGCTGTTCATGCAGGAAATGGGCCCGGCTTTTTACGTTCACGCGTTCTTCAAATATATTGCAAATCGTCCGGATCAGCGCATGGTCCGGGTTATCCGTGTAGATTTCAATCTTTGCGGGCGAAATCGACAAAAGCGGCGCAATCGTGGCGGAATCAATATAAACGGGATGGTTGGTAAGCAGCCTGCGGTCAATCATTTCATCCAGCTCTTCCCTAGTAATTTCCCGAAATTGTTCATTGTAAAATTTTGCCTGCTCTCCGAGGCAAAGCTTTACCGTTTCTTTTTTCGGCTCTTTTTGTTTCAAATAATCCCGGAGGCTTTGAATAAAAATCTGGTATTCCTGTTCCATTTTATATTCATCGATGGCAATCCCGACATAATTGTCAAGTGCATCGAAATAAGCCTTTAATCGGAATGTCAGCAAAGAATCAATTGGCAGCGTGCCTTCTCCGCCAAGCAGCGGCCCGACTGCTTTCCCGATTTCCCGGCATTCATCAATTTCCCCTGCCAGAACCGTTAATTCCGGCCGCTCCCCTTTTAACATGCCGACAACAATTTCGAGAATGCGGTTTTGTTCTTCTTCCGCCTGAAAAAAATAAAAATGTTTTAATTGCCCGCGGATCCACCCATTTCTCTTTTTCTGTATAATAAAATCGACGACAGCCCGTTTGAGTTCCTGTTCACTGCCGGAAACCTTAAGGGAGTAGTTTTTTTGCCCCGGCAGCGCCACTTCCCGGATCTGCACGTCCCCGCCGCATTGTCTTGTAAAATATTCCTTTACCCACAGCGCATCTTCCTTGTCTTTGAATAGGAATTCCAATCCAAGCCCCCCTCATACGGTAAAACGTTCTCCACTGTTTTACCTTATGTATATGAAAGGGATTGGACAAATAGAAGAGGCTGTGCACGCAGGCAGGGAAAAAAGAAAGGGCCCGGCCCCGCTCTTTCTTACAGGGGTCATGCCCTTTGGTTCAACCCTTCCATTTTAACAGGGACGGCGAGGTATTTGATACGTTCCAATACGCGCGCCGCTTTTAATTTTTCCTCTTCCCCGCGCTGTGTGTAAGTCAGGTGATACATTAACTCTTCATAGTTAAAATTCGATGTAAAAAATGTCGGAAGATCTTCCTGCATCCTGTATTGGAGAATCGGCCCGAGCACCTCATCCCGTGTCCAACTCGAGTTTGTTTCCGCCCCGATATCATCAAGCATCAATACCGGCACCGATTTGACCATCTCGAGTTTCTCCCCTGTGGAATGGTCACCGAGCGATTCCTTCATTTCACGGAAAAATTCCGGCACATACACAATTAAAGACGAAACCTGCTTCATATCGGCCAGCTGGTTTGCAATCGCCCCGAGCAAATACGATTTCCCGACGCCGAATTTGCCGTATAAATACAATCCTTTCATTTTTTTGCCAGGCTCGTATTCGCGGACAAAGCGTACGGCCAAATCATATGCAACGAGGCGGCCGGGATGGTCCAGCGAAAAATCGCCGAATGACGCCTCAAGGATGCTTTTCGGCATATGCATGCTTTGGATCAGCTTGCGCGTTTTATTTCGTTCATCTTCCAAAATTTTCTTTTGACATCTTTTATAGCGGATTTCAATATTGCCATTGTGCACAACGAGCTCCGGAACGTAACCTTTCATCAAATTCATGCACTGGTCAAGGCTTTTGCAGCGGCTGCAGTTTTTTTCCTGCGAAATATATTCATACAGTTTCATCCAGCTTTTTTCAATCATCGACCTGGTGACTTCGCCGCGGTGTTCGTCCAAAAATGCGCGGATTTCGGGGTGGGAGATAATTTCCCGCTTCATTTCTTCATACCGCTGCCGAAAACCTGGATTGGATGAAAGCCTTTTTAACGTCTCATTAATGTTTTCCACAGCCTTCACCCTTTCTTGTATTGTTCGCGTATTTTTTCAAGCCTTTTTCTCTTTTCCTCCAGCGTTTCCCCGTCTTCCGCAACCGCTGCGGTTTTATTTATGGTTTCCTGTTCAAACCAATCCGGCAATTTTTCTGTTCGGATCGGCTTCCTTCGTGTTGCGGCCCTGTTTTCTTTGTCGTTCATCCACTGCTTGTACTGGCGGTCTTCTTTAATGGCCAGCTCCATCGCTTCCTTAACTGTCTTCAGTTTTTTGCGGGCCCAGTGGGATGCGACTTTTTCCAAATAACTCTTGGACAGTTTCATATCGGTTTTGAATAAAACATATTGGATGAGCACATTCATGACGCCCGGTGGAAGCTGCTGGGCAAACATAACATCTTCAATGGCGGTAAGGTCCGCCTTTGACGGTTCGCTGCCGCCTGAAAAATCTATCAGCATCTGGCGCGGGGACGTATTCTCCAGGTAATGGATTAATTTTTCTTCCTGCGTCTTTCCTTCATCCCGGGCATCCGACTTGTAGATTTCCGGCTGCAGGCGGTCAATGAGGCGCGGCAATTCTTCAGAGTGCTCGATCTGGTACCAGTCGCGCGCGGTTTTCCGCAGCTCGTCAACCCGAATTTCCTGCTCAGGCGTTAGAGCGCTCAATAATATTTGTTTCATTTCCAATTCATTAATATCATATAAAAACGACAGCTTTACAATCGCTTCTTTTACTTCGGGCGTAATGGCGCGCAGCGGGATGACCGCATCGCGCAGACCCGCATACAAAATATCGAAATTGAAATGGGTGTTTTCGATTTTGATGGCTGAAGCAGAGTTTTTCCCGATATACCGGCGGTTTTTTTCGAGCCGGCTCAGTTCCTGCGCTTCGGTGTCATTCAGCACTTCAGGGCCGATTTTTGCGGCATACACATCCTGGAAGGAGCGAGTGATTTCCCGATATTCGCCAGGTTCGACGGCACGGTCTGAGAAAAAGTTTTTCAGCCGCAGAAAATGCGTCCTGCCCAATTGCCGGTACAAAAAGACGTTCAACAGCCCGTCGTTGAAAAACTGTTCCGGCGACAGGGGCGGCTGCAGTTCATAAATAAACGTGCGGATATCGCCGCTAGTTTTGATAAACGTCTTCAACAGCCCGATGCCCTCCAGCTTCAGCCGGGCTTCATAAATGTCGGACAGATTCATTGATAAAAAATTCATGAGATGGTAATGGTTCCAGTCTTCGGACCATAAACGGTTGATTTCCACTTCATTCCACAATGTCATATACAGACTGTAGCATTGCGGCCCGATCAAAGGCTGGTATAAAAGCGAAATGACCTTTTGATCATAGTCCTGCAGCAGACCGTTTAACGCTACCTGGTAACGGTCTGCCGGCTGAATTTCGTTCCAAATCTGTTTCATAAAGGGCACTCCGTTTAAGCATTCTTGTTCAGCAGTTCTTTCAGTTCATCCAAAAAGACGTTTAAATCTTTAAATTGACGGTAAACGGACGCAAAGCGGACATAAGCCACTTCATCGACTTCTGCCAGTCTGTCCATGACCATTTCCCCGATCAGGCTTGATTTGACTTCCGTGTAGCCTTGCCTGCGGATTTCTTTTTCAATGTCCATTGACATTTTCTCCAGCTGTTCCAGGGATACCGGACGCTTTTCGCACGCCTTGATCAACCCGCGCAAAATTTTCTCGCGGTTAAATTCTTCCCGGTTGCCGTCCTTTTTCACGACGATCAGCGGGGTTTCTTCCACTTTTTCAAAAGTGGTAAAACGGTAAGAACAGTCTTCGCATTCGCGCCTTCTCCTGATCGAACGCCCTTCGTCCACTGGCCTGGAATCAATGACACGCGTATTGTTGCTATGGCAAGACGGACATTTCATATTAACACTCCGTTCCTATACATTCTTACCTCCATCATATATAAAAGAAGCCGAATAGACAACTTATTGCCATTAAAAAACGGGATGAAAAATCACCCCGTCGAACATCATCCTTTATTGGCTTTGCTTGCAACGTCCATTTTCACTGGACCCATACCGCGCGGAAGCTCGATTGTTTCCCTCGAAGTTGCCCCCAATTTTTCCGCAATATAATTGGCTGCCACTTTTGGATCCAAATGGCCGCAAGTATAGACGTCAATACTTGCATAACCGTGTTCCGGGAAGCTGTGGATCGTTAAATGCGATTCGGAAATAATGACGACCCCGCTTACGCCCTGGGGCGCAAATTTGTGGAATGCGACCTCGCGGATTTCAGCGCCCGATTTCAATGCTGCGTCGACAAACAATTGCTCAATATAATCCATATCATTCAGCTTGTCTGCATCGCAGCCCCACAATTCTTCAATAACATGACGACCCATGGTTTCCATGATCGTTCCCCCTTTACATGAATTTAGCGACCTAAAATACTCAAGTCACTTACTTGCCACTACCACGGGGGAAAGTTAGTCCTAAGAGGTCCTAACCCTTTAAGTAGTCGCAATGAAAAAGCCTAACTTCATTTTCATGCGTGATTCATCAGAAGTTCACGGAAAATAGTATACTGATTTTGCCCGGTAAATGCAATCATTGTTTTTTTGATTTATGCCGTGTTCTCATTGCGAAAGCCGCTTCTTTCCGCGGGGCTCCCCGCGTTGCCCGCTGCGGGGTTCGCTCGGCCTTCTTATCCCTTAGTGCCTCGTGGATGGCCTGTATATAAAAAACCGGTTGCAGCATTCAAACCGCCAATGGTTTGGACACCGCACCGGCTTTCCATTATGCGATATTCATTTTTTCCGCCTGTTCCATTTTTTCGGCAACTAGCTGCGCCAGTTCGACTACGCGGCAAGAGTAGCCCCATTCATTGTCATACCAAGCCAAAACTTTTACTTTGTTCCCTTCCATCACGATCGTAGAAAGCCCGTCAACAATAGCGGAATGCGGATTGGTATTATAATCCGCAGAAACGAGTGGCTCTTCCGTATAATCCAAAATACCGTTAAGTGAACCTATCGCGGCCGCCTTGAACGCATCATTTATCTCTTCCACAGTTACTTCTTTTTTCAAATCGGCAACGAGATCCACGAGGGACACGTTCGGGGTAGGCACACGCAGCGCCATGCCGTGCAGTTTTCCTTTTAATTGTGGCAGGACAAGGCCCAAAGCTTTGGCGGCGCCTGTTGTCGTCGGGATTATGGATTGGGCACAGGCCCTGGCGCGACGCAAGTCTTTATGCGGATTGTCGATGTTTTTCTGGTCATTTGTATAAGAATGCACTGTCGTCATCAGGCCGTTCACAATGCCGAATTGTTTATCAAGCACTTTTGCGACCGGTGCGAGGCAGTTTGTTGTGCATGAAGCATTTGAAATAATGTGATGCTGGTCGATATCTAAAACGTTTTCATTTACCCCTAACACAATGGTGACATCTTCGTTTTTCCCCGGTGCCGTCAGCAGCACTTTTTTGGCGCCCGCCTGCAAATGGAGTGCAGCTTTTTCCCGCGCGTTAAACTTGCCGGTCGCTTCGATGACAAGATCAATGCCCAATTTTTCCCACGGCAGTTTGGCCGGATCGCGTTCTGCCAACAGTTGGACATGTTTTCCGTTCACAATGAGCGTATCCCCTACTCCCTTGACTTCGCCCTGGAATACGCCGTGGATGGTGTCATATTTGATTAAATGTGCCAAAGTTTCAGCAGGGTAGCAGGCATTCACTGCCACGATATTTAAAGAATCGTCCATCATGGCTTTTCTGAAAACCATCCTGCCGATACGGCCAAGACCATTAATCGCGATTTTCGTTTCCACAGTGTACAACTCCTTCAAATAATAAGTGACATACTTTTTAAACCATTATTCTTTAATTAGTATATCATATTTTTTAAGTGGTGTAGCGTTATTTCATCCATTTTTCCATAGAAAAAACCATGATGCAAAAGATCATGGTTCTAAATTCCATTTCAATATAATTTTTTCCAGCTGCCGTTTTGTTTCGACGAGGCCGCCATTGTTGTCGATCACGGCATCGGCAAGCGCCGTTTTTTCCTTTAACGGCACTTGCGCGCGTATCCGCATCAGCGCTTCTTCTTCTGAAAACCCGTTGCGGGCCATTAATCTTTTTAACTGCGTTTCTTCGTCCACGTATACCAAAATGGTACGCTCCACCATAAAGGTGAGCCGGCTTTCAAACAGAAGCGGGATATCCATGATTACCGTCTTTTTCCCTTCCCCGAGCGCCCGGTCTTTTTCCCGCGCCATCCAGGCCTGGACTTCCGGATGGACGATTCCATTTAGTATCAGCCGCAGATCTTCATTTTGGAAAATGAGCGCACCCAGTTTTTTCCGGTCAATCGAACGGTCTTCAAGCAATATCCCTTTCCCGAATGTTTTTATAATATGTTCATAGGCCCGTTTGCCGGGTTCCACCACTTTTTTTGCGGCCACGTCGGCATCGACCACCGTAAAACCTTTTGCTTTCAACATATTGGAAACCGTGCTTTTGCCGCTTGCAATCCCGCCTGTTAATCCGATAATGTTCGCCATGTCCATCCCCCGCAACTTATCATGTACTTTAAAATTTGCAAATTCCGATGAAAATGAGCAGGATGCCTGGAATAAAAGAGACTTTTTGGATCCACTGCAAATGGGAAAAAAGTTTACCAAGCCGGATGCCGGATGACACAAGCACAAAACTCATGCCGGCAACGAGCAGGCTGAGCAAATAAGGGGAATATCCCATCATCGCCGCGCCGATCCCCGCCCCGAACGCATCAAGCGACAGGGCAATCCCGAGCATGACCGCTTCAATTCCGGTAATAATGCCGGACCGGTCGAAATCCGCGCTCGTCGGTTTTTTTAAAATATGGATAACCACGCCCAAAGAGTGGATTTCAAGGTTCAGAACGACCTTTTCCGCAGGATCTTCTTTTTCATCGTTCGACAGGAAAAATTGGATAATTACCCATAAACCGATTAAAATCAAAATGGCGCCGCCAAGCCGGTTTGCCGTTTCCGGCCGCATCAAATGCAGTAATGTTTTTCCGAACAGCATTGATATAAATAAAGATGTGCCCGAGCATAACGCGATAATGATTAAAGATTTGAGCGGAATTTTCATTTTCCGCAGCCCGTATGTAAAACCTGTACTGAAATTATCCAAACTGACGGCAAATGCCAACAACCATATTGAAAGCTGAAGCCCCATGGCCCTCGCCCCTCCCGTTTCGCATGCTGCTATCAGTGTATGGAAGGGGCTTAGCCGATGTTCATGAAATTATTTGCGTTTCTTTTGGCAGTTCGGACAGAAATGGGTGCCCCGGCCGGCTGTAACCATCTTTTCGATCGGGGTGCCGCATTTTTTGCAGAGCTCCCCTTTCCGGCCGTATACAAACAATTCCAGCTGGAACATGCCGATCTGTCCCTGTGAGTTAACATAAGAACGGACGGTGCTCCCGCCTTTATCAATGGCTTCACGCAGTGTTTCGATGATTTCGTGGTGGAGCAGGTGCACTTCTTTTTTCGTCAGCGACTTTGCTTTCCGTTCCGGATAAATGCCGGAACGGAACAGCGCCTCATCGACATAAATATTCCCAAGCCCTGCCACAACTGTCTGGTCAAGCAGGACCGCTTTAATATTCCGCTCGGTTTTTTTTAATTTCCCGTACAAATACGATTCGGCAAACGCATCGGAAAACGGCTCCGGCCCGAGCTGCGAAAGCGGAAGAGACGCCATTTCCTCCCCTTTTAAAAACAAATGCATTGTCCCGAATTTGCGCACATCTTTATACCTTAATTCTTTTCCGGATGCAAAAGTGAAAATGATATGGGTATGCTTCTCCACCGGTTCGCTTTTGCCGTAAACTTGGTAGCGCCCTTCCATTCGCAAATGGGAAACAAGGGCATATTTATCCGTGTAAAAAATAAGGAACTTGCCGCGCCGTCCGAGCGAGCGGATCGTCTCACCTTTCAGGGCATCGGCAAACTGTTCCGGGATTTCCGGCCTTTTAATGATTTTCGGCCAAAGCACGGTTACCTTTTTAATCGTTTCGCCCGTTACAAGCTGTTCCAGCGTCTTTCGTATTGTTTCTACTTCCGGCAATTCCGGCATACTTGATTCCTCTTTCCTTTCTTTGTTGCCAAATCTTATTTTGCGTCAAACCACGTCGGCCCGTATGCGGAATCGACTTTCAAGGGAACCGACAGCTCCAGGGCATGCACCATCACATCGGGCACGATTTTTTTCAGCACTTCAATTTCTTCCTCTGGCGCTTCAAAGATCAATTCGTCATGGACTTGCAGCAGCATCCGCGCTTTCAGGTTTTCCTCTTTCAGCCTTTTCGCCATGTCGATCATCGCTTTTTTAATGATATCCGCGGCGCTCCCCTGGATCGGCGTGTTCATCGCCGTCCTTTCCGCAAAGCTGCGCAGGTTGAAGTTCCGGCTTGTGATTTCCGGAATGTAGCGCCGGCGTTTCAAAAGCGTTGAAACATAGCCTTTTTGTTTTGCTTCCGTGACAATTTCATCCATATATTCCTTGACGCGCGGGTAGCTTTTGAAATACCGGTTGATAAATTCGCCCGCTTCCTTCCGCGTAATGCCAAGGTTTTGCGAAAGTCCATAGTCGCTGATTCCGTATACGATCCCAAAATTGACGGCTTTCGCCTGCCTGCGCATATTCGGCGTTACGTCCTCCGCTTTGACGTGAAAAACTTCCATCGCCGTTTTCGTGTGAATGTCCATATCTTCCTGGAACGCTTCGATCAGCTTTTCATCGCCTGAAATATGGGCCAGCACACGCAGCTCAACCTGCGAATAGTCAGACGAGAAGATGACCCATCCTTCTTCGGACGGCACAAACGCCTGCCGGATTTTCCGACCCTCTTCCAGGCGGATCGGGATGTTTTGCAAGTTCGGGTCGGTGGAGCTGAGGCGTCCTGTCTGCGTCAGTGCCTGGTTAAACCGCGTATGCACTTTCCCGTCTTCATGCACGACTTTTAACAGCCCTTCAATATAAGTGGACTGCAGTTTTCCGAGCTGGCGATAATGGAGGATTTCCTTCACAATATCGTGAGCAGGTTCCAGTTTTTCCAGCACATCCGCCGATGTGGAGTAGCCCGTTTTCGTTTTTTTAATGACCGGAAGCCCCAATTTTTCAAAAAGGATGATGCCGAGCTGCTTCGGCGAATTGATATTGAACGTTGTGCCAGCCATTTCGTATATTCTCTGCTCAATCTCATGGAGTTTGCTTTTAAATTCTTCGCCCATCTCTTTTAAACGGTTCGTGTCGACTTTTACCCCGGTGTATTCCATATCCGCCAGAATAAGCGAAAGGGGCAGCTCCAATTGTTCAAACAGCTCAAGTTGCTCATTTTCTTTCAGCGCATCCGTGCACGGGGTTTCAAGGGCTGCGATCGCTTCCGCTTTGCGGGCAATATGTTCGGCATACACATTTTCTTCCGGCAGCCTCCGTTTTGCCCCCTTTCCGTACACCGCTTCATCCGTTTCAACATTTTCGTAGCCGTGCGTTTTTGCAACGGAAGCGAAATCCTCCACCGTATCGGATGGGTTCAGCAGGTAGGAAACGAGCAAAAGATCAAAATCGATGCCCCTCAGTTCCATGCCGTAACGCCGCAAAGCGACAATCGAGCGTTTTGCATCATATACATGCTTGATTTTTTCGTCATCTTCCACCCATTGTTTAAAAGCGGTGGAATGCAGAGCATCTTCTGCGCGCAGGAAAAAGAGCCCGTTTTTGTTTTTCAGCCCGAAACCAATGATCTCGCCGGTATGGTAATTCTCATCCAAAATTTCCACATAGAAAGAGGAAATATCGGCAAAAAGGCCGTCTGTGATGTCTTCGGCAATGGAAAAAGATATGGATTCTAGCGCGGCTTTTTCTCCCGGCTGGTCGTCTTCACCCATTTTTTCGAGCATCGACTTAAACCCTAATTCTTGATATAAACGCCGTAATTTCTCCATATCCGCATGCTTGTATTCCGCCTGGCCGATCGAAATCGTGAGGGGAATGTTTCGGTTGATCGTGGCGAGCTGCTTGCTCATGAGTGCCTGGTCTTTATAGGCTTCAAGTTTTTCCTGTAATTTTTTGCCGGACACTTCATCGATATGGCTTAACAGCTCTTCCACCGTCGGAAACTGTTTTAACAGCTTGACCGCGGTTTTCTCCCCGATGCCCGGCACGCCCGGGATATTATCGGAAGTATCGCCCATCAACCCTTTCATGTCGATGATTTGTTTCGGCGCAAGCCCGTATTTTTCCTGCAGATGTTTCGGCGTATAGGCTTCCATATCGGTAATGCCTTTGCGCGTTATCATGACTGTCGTTTTCGGGGAGGCAAGCTGGGTCAAATCTTTGTCCCCGGAAATAACTGTCACTTCAAACCCTTCTTCTTCCGCCAATTTCGACATCGTGCCGATAATGTCATCCGCTTCATAATTTTCCAATTCGTACCGTTCGATCCCAAATGCATCGAGCAATTCGCGGATGAGCGGAAACTGTTCGGAAAGCTCCGGCGGGGTTTTTTGGCGGGTCCCTTTGTATTCGCTGTATGTTTCATGACGGAATGTCGTTTTACCGGCATCGAACGCCACCAAAATATGCGTCGGCTTTTCTTCTTCCAAAATTTTAGAAAGCATCATTGTAAAGCCGTACACCGCATTTGTATGTATCCCTTTGTCGTTATTTAAAAGTGGCAAAGCAAAAAATGCCCTGTAGGCGATGCTGTTTCCGTCAATTAAAATCAATTTTTTCAAAACAAAAACCTCCCAAAAAAGTGGAGAATATACGTTCATACTCCTTATCCCATTTTAGCATGTTTCCATGAAAACAAAAAACAGCTGCACTTGTTAAGGCGTAAAATGCAAAAAAGCCTAAACGGACCAGTACAGGCCCATTTAGGCTTCATTCTTTTTTGATTAGTCCAAAACAGCCATGACGTTCTTTACAGAGCCGGCGGATTTATCAAGGGCAGCTTTTTCTTCCTCGGTCAAATCGAGTTCGATAATTTTTTCAATGCCGTTGCCCCCCAAAATCACCGGCACACCAAGGTAAATACCGTTATAGCCGTATTCGCCTTCGAGATAAGCAATCGCCGGCAGGACGCGGCGCTGGTCTTTCACAATCGCTTCAACCATTTCTGCCAAGGATGCCGCCGGCGCATAGTAGGCGCTGCCGTTGCCAAGGAGATTGACGATTTCGCCACCGCCTTTGCGCGTACGTTCCACTATTCTCTCAAGCCGGTCTTTCGGAATCAATTTTTCAAGCGGGATGCCGCCTGCATACGAATAGCGGACAAGCGGAACCATATCGTCGCCGTGGCCGCCGAGCACAAAACCGGTGACATCTTTTACGGACAAGTTCAATTCCTGCGCCACAAATGTTCGGAATCTCGCCGTGTCCAGTACGCCGGATTGGCCGATGACACGGTTTTTCGGGAAGCCGGATTCTTTGAAAACCGTGTAAGTCATGGCGTCAACCGGGTTTGTCAAAACGATGATCATTGAATTTGGCGAGTATTTCACGACTTCTTTCGTCACGCTTTTCATGATTTTTTGGTTCGTTTGCACAAGGTCTTCGCGGCTCATCCCTGGTTTGCGCGCGACACCTGCAGTGATGACAACAACCTCGGAATCTTTTGTGTCCTCATAATTGGATGTGCCGGTAATATTTGCGTCAAATCCCTGTACCGGTGAAGCTTCGAGCATATCCAAAGCTTTCCCTTTCGTCGGATTTTCCATTTGCGGAATATCGACGAGCACCACATCCCCGAGTTCTTTTTGGGCGAGCAAAAATGCGGTTGTGGCCCCCGTAAATCCCCCGCCAATGACCGAAATTTTTTTCCTCTTCATCAAGATGGCCCCCCTTGTTTTAATGTAAACTGGCTATTCAAAGAGCAGTCTATTGCATGCATTCAGTGAATTCTTCATCCCGCGCTTTTCATTTTGGGCGGTGTTATTCCGCCATGTTTTTGATCAACTCATCCCCGAATTCAGAGCATTTAACTTCTTTTGCCCCTTCCATTAGGCGGGCAAAGTCGTAAGTGACCACTTTGGAAGCAATCGTTTTTTCCATTGATTGGATAATTCGTTTTGCCGCTTCATTCCAGCCCAAATGTTCAAGCATCAATACGCCCGACAAGATGACGGATGAAGGGTTGACTTTATCCAGTCCCGCATATTTCGGCGCAGTGCCGTGGGTCGCTTCAAAAATTGCATGGCCGGTTTCGTAGTTGATGTTTGCCCCCGGCGCAATGCCGATGCCGCCGACCTGTGCAGCAAGCGCGTCGGAAATATAGTCGCCGTTTAAGTTCATCGTAGCAACGACATCAAATTCACGTGGACGCGTTAAAATCTGCTGCAGGAAAATATCGGCGATCGCGTCTTTGATAATGATTTTTCCGTTTGCTTCCGCTTCTTTCTGTGCCTGGTTCGCGGCTTCAACCCCTTTTTCTTCTTTAATGCGGTCGTATTCGGCCCATGTAAATACTTTATCGCCGAATTCCCTTTCCGCCAGTTCGTAGCCCCAATTTTTAAACGCGCCTTCCGTAAATTTCATGATATTGCCTTTATGTACAAGCGTAACGGATTTCCGGCCTTCTTTAATGGCATAATTAATTGCGGCGCGCACGAGACGTTCCGTACCTTCTTTTGAAACCGGTTTGATCCCGATTCCGGATGTTTCAGGAAAGCGGATTTTATTTACGCCCATCTCATTTCGCAAAAATTCGATGACTTTCTTCACTTCAGGCGTGCCTTCCTTGTATTCGATCCCTGCGTATATGTCTTCCGTGTTTTCCCGGAAAATGACCATATCGGTATCCTGCGGGCGTTTTACCGGAGACGGGACGCCATCAAAATAGCGTACCGGGCGGAGGCAGACAAACAAATCGAGTTCCTGGCGCAGCGCAACATTTAAAGAGCGGATGCCGCCGCCGACAGGAGTCGTTAACGGGCCCTTAATCGCAATTAAATATTCGCGGATCGTATCAAGCGTTTCAGCAGGCAGCCATTCGCCCGTTTTGTTGAAAGCTTTTTCTCCTGCATATACTTCTTTCCATACAATTTTCTTTTCGCCTTTATATGCTTTTTCAACGGCAGCGTCCAGCACGCGCTGTGCAGCCGCCCAAATGTCCGGGCCGGTCCCGTCGCCTTCGATGAACGGGATAATCGGGTTGTTCGGTGTTTTTAAAACGCCGTTTTCAACGGTGATCTTTTCTCCTTGTGCCATATAGAAATCTCCTCCAGTTCCATATCAGGTATATTTCTGTTAATCTTTATTTTCGTGCACGGGTGGGCCGGCCCCTCCCGGAAGTACCAGCTGGAGGCCGGCCCATCCTTTTTCAGACAGCCGCACTTGTAAGAAAAAGCCCCATCCCCTTAAGAAGCTTTTAGCAGACGCAAACCATCCGGTTAACGGTTTTCGATCGGGATGTATTTTTGCATGCCGGGGCCGACGTATTCCGCACGAGGGCGGATAATCCGGTTATTGGAGTATTGTTCCAAAATATGGGCAAGCCACCCGGATACGCGGCTGACCGCAAAAATCGGTGTGAACAGATCGTGGTCAATTCCAAGACAATGATAAACAGATGCGGAGTAAAAGTCTACATTTGCCGGAATGCCTTTTTCAGTTGTAACGATTTGTTCAATTTTTACCGACATATCGTAATATTCGCGCTGCCCGGTCAGTTCTGTCAGTTTTTCCGACATTTTTTTCAGGTGCTTCGCGCGCGGGTCACCTTTTCTGTATACGCGGTGTCCGAATCCCATGATTTTTTCTTTATTCATGAATTTTTCCTGCAGGTAATCTTCCACTCTATCAATTGATCCGATTTCGGTGAGCATCTTCATGACCTGCTCGTTTGCCCCGCCGTGCAGCGGCCCTTTCAATGCGCCGATTGCAGCCGTAACACCGGAATACACATCGGAAAGCGTCGCAACACAAACGCGCGCGGTAAAAGTCGAAGCGTTCAGCTCATGGTCCGCATGCAGCACAAGCGCTTTGTTGAATGCTTCCACTTCAATATCATCCGGTTCTTTCCCCTTTAACATATACAGGAAATTCGCGGCAAAGCCAAGATCTTTTCGCGGTGCAACCGGTTCGAGGCCTTTCCTTACCCTTGCAAAGGCCGCGACAATAGCAGGAATCTTAGCCTGCAGGCGGACAGCTTTCCGCATATTCGCTTCCTTGTCCATCGCATCCGCTTCTTCGTCATAAAGCGCCAGCGCAGAAACAGCGGTACGGAGCGCGGCCATCGGATGGACTTTTTCAATCGGATAGGTTTTAAAGCTTTCAAGTATTTCTTTCGGCAACTCCATATTTTCCGCCAGCTGTTGCTTCAATTCATCCAGTTCGGCCTGTGTCGGAAGTTTCAAATTCCACAATAAATAGATCACTTCTTCGAAACTGGCATTTTCCGCTAAATCATCAATGCTATAGCCGACATATGTAAGCGTGTCATCGATGATCGAGCTGATTGAGGTTTCACTGGCGACTACCCCTTCTAGACCTCGTGTTGCTGTCATGGTTATCTCTCCTTCTCCTTACGGTAGTTTTCCCCATCTCTAACGTAAATAAGTTGAATTTGGTTTATACGTTGTTTCTGCGAAAAACAATCGACAAAAAATCGATTGTGCCCCGGCACCATGCAAGCGATCACATATCCTATTATAATATAATATTTATATTTGTCTATTTTTTGTCGTTCTTGTTCTCGCTTACATGAATTATTATAAACAATTTTCTTACATATTTGTACAAAAAATAGACAAAAACAGCTAGGAATTTTCTCTTTTAGTATAGCGCTTTCATTATTTGGGTGACAATCATTTTGTTTTGACATGATCCAGTATCCGAATTTGCGAGGCTCCTGCGGACAAAGCGGTGCTTACGGTAAGAGGCGGCGTGCGGGGGGATCCGGGTGAATTCCACAAATAGCCTACTTTTATAACCGCGCTGAAAGTCAAAGCCCGCAGATTTCTCCTGCAGGCTTCCACTTAAAAACTGTTTGAGACCCATTCGACGATTTTCATTGCCATATACGCAATCCCCGCCCCGATCAGCGGGCCGACAGCAACCCCATTAAACAGCGAAACGGCGAGAATGGTGCCGAGCACGAGCGCCGTCGTAATCTGGGGGTCACTGGACAGCAGGGTAATGCCGTTTTTTGCCAATAGTGCCACCACAACACCAGATGCGAGCGCAATCCAGGCGTAAGGAGATTTTAATGATTCATATAAATCTTTAAATCCGATCTGACCGGCTGCGATCGGCGCCAGGACGGCAATGGTGATAATAGTTACGCCCCAGTTGATCCCTTTTGACTGGATCGCGGAAAAAATTTTGGCATCAAGCCCCGCAACTTTTAAGACAAGCAGAACAGCAATGGAAATCATCAAAGACTGGTTTTTTGCAACAAAACCAATCGCAAGCAGCATCAGCAAAAATAAATACGGCTGGTACAAATCATTTCAACCTTCTTTCTATATTTTTTAAAAAATTCCGCAGATAAGCGATTATTTTTCTGAATATTGAGCAAAGATGGAGAAGGGAAGTATTTCAGAAAAAAACTTCTTTTCCTTTGTTTTGCGGTCGCCACCGTGTAAAATAATAGCATAAACCATTCGTAGGAGGGTCATGATTGAATTCTGTCTACATACACCGGGCGTTTCGGGGCCTCTTTGTTGCCTTGTGCATTCTCGCCGGAATTTATGCCGTGTATCTGGCCGTGAAGTACGCCTATCCGTTTTTAATTGCGCTTTTTATTGCGCTGCTCATTAATCCGCTTGTCAATTTCCTTGAAAGAAAGGCAAGGCTTCCGCGCACCCTTGCCGTTATTATATCCCTGATTTTTATTATCGGTGTCTTTGTCGGCATCATTACATTGCTTGTCGCCGAAATTGTGGCGGGAGCCAATTATTTGGCCGATGTGCTGCCGAAGCATGTCCAAACGCTCGTCAATTATACCGAATCGCTTGTGACCGCCCAGGTGCTGCCTTTGTACGACCAATTGGCGGGACTGTTTAAAAATCTTGACGCAGGCCAGCAGGAAACGATAGTGCAAAACATCCAAACTGCCGGCCAGAAAATCGCCTCTTCCGCAGGGGATTTTTTATCGGGGCTGTTTAAAAAACTGCCTGGGCTTGTTTCCTGGATTCCAAATGCGGCAACGGTGCTCATTTTTGCTTTGCTGGCAACGTTTTTCATCAGCAAAGACTGGAACAGCTTCTCCGAAAAAGGGAAGCTTTTGCTGCCGAAAAAAGCAAGGAGAAGCGGGATCACCGTTTTTTCCGACCTCAGGAATGCGCTGTTCGGATTTATCCGTGCCGAATTGACGCTCATTTCCATGACGCTCGTGATTGTGCTCATCGGACTTCTGGTTTTGCGGGTCGACTATGCGATTACAATCGCCCTCGTCTGCGGCATCGTTGATATTTTGCCGTATTTGGGGACGGGAATCGTATTTGTGCCATGGATTATTTACGAATTTATTACCGGCAGCATTCCGCTTGCAATCGGGCTTTCGGTCCTTTATATCGTCGTCGTTGTCCAAAGGCAGATCATGGAGCCGAAAATTTTGTCATCCAGCATCGGAATGAATCCGCTCGCCACGCTGATTGCGCTGTTTGTCGGCTATAAAATGGTCGGCTTCCTCGGCCTGATCCTCGGTCCTATCACGCTTGTGCTGCTGACGACGCTGATCCGCGCCCGCGTTTTCCATGATATTTGGAACTATATCATGGGCAAAAAAATCGTGTAGGCAACAAAAAACCGCAGGGACAGGTGCTGCCTCTGCGGTTTTTGTTGCCTTTACCTTTACAGTACGGTTGCATGCCCGTCGTAAACCGAACCGGTTGCCGCATCCACCGTAATTTCCTGGCCGTCTTTAAAGATTGAGGTTGCATTTTCGAGGCCGACAATCACCGGTATGCCGAGATTGATGCCGACAACCGCGGCATGGCTCGTCAGGCCGCCTTCTTCGGTAATGAGAGCGGTGCATTTTTCGATGGACGGCATCATTTCCTTGTCCGTGCTTTTTGTGATTAAAATGCAGCCTTCTTCCACTTTCGCTGCTGCTTCTTCAGGATTGTTTGCGACAACGGCCATTCCGAACGCCGATTGTCTGCCGATACCCTGGCCCTTCGCCAGCACATCGCCGATCAAGTGGACTTTCATCAAGTTCGTTGTGCCTTTTCCGCCAACAGGAACGCCAGCCGTGATGACAACAAGGTCGCCGTGACGGACAATGCCGGATTTCAAACTTTCGTCAACAGCAATTTCAAGCATTTCATCGGTATTTTTAGCCTGCGTGCCCAATTGCGGATAAACGCCGGATACTACCGTTAAGCTGCGCTGTACCTTTGGATCGGAAGTAACCGCAATAATCGGGGCGGCCGGGCGGTATTTCGAAATCATGCGCGCCGTATAGCCGCTTTCTGTCGGCGCGATAATTGCATTGACATCCAGGTTCAAAGCGGTATGCGCTACAGACTGGCAGATAGCATCGGTCATATTATGATCCGTGCTCTTGCTGCGTTTATTTAAAATATCGCGATGGTTAATCGCTTTTTCAACATGGACCGCAATATTGTACATCGTTTTAACAGCTTCTGCAGGATATTTCCCGGCAGCTGTTTCGCCGGACAGCATAATTGCATCGGTGCCGTCAAAAATCGCGTTTGCCACATCGCTTGCTTCGGCGCGTGTCGGGCGTGGGTTTCGCTGCATCGAATCAAGCATTTGTGTTGCGGTAATCACCGGTTTGCCGAGCATATTGCATTTTCTGATCAATTCTTTTTGCACCAAAGGCACCGCTTCAGTCGGGATTTCAACGCCAAGGTCGCCGCGGGCAACCATTAAACCGTCGGACACCGCCAGGATTTCATCGATATTGTCCACGCCTTCCTGGTTTTCGATTTTAGGGAAAATCTTCACATGCAAAGCGTCATGTTCTTCCAACAATTGGCGGATTTCCAGAACATCTGACGGGCGGCGCACAAAAGAAGCCGCAATAAAATCGATGCCCTGTTCGAGCCCGAACAAAATATCGCTGACATCTTTTTCCGTGATCCCTGGCAGGTTGACAGAAACGCCCGGAACGTTCACGCCTTTTTTGTTTTTCAAAACGCCGCGGTTCATGACTTTCGTATGGATTTCCCCGTTTTCTTTGTCAATGGAGGTGACTTCAAGCTCGATCAGGCCGTCATCAAGTAAAATTTTAGAGCCGACATGCACATCATTGATCAGGCCTTCATATGTAATCGAGAATTTTTCCGGTGTTCCCAGGACCTCCGTCATTGAAATAATCGGCGTCATGCCTTCCACTAATTCGAATCCGCCGTCTTTCATATCATGCGTGCGGATTTCCGGACCCTTTGTGTCAAGCAGCAAACCGATTGTTTTATTTTTATTTTTTGCAGCCTGGCGGATATTTTTAATTCTTGCGAGGTGTTCTTCGTGGCTCCCGTGGGAGAAATTCAAGCGGCATACATCCATGCCGTTTTCCATTAATTTCTCAAGCATTTCAACACTTTCGCTCGCAGGTCCAATCGTACAAACGATTTTTGTCTTTTTCATTGTATTTCCTCCTAAAAAACTCAAATGGACAATTCTTTCGATAAGCGGTACATATTTTTGTCAATGGTGTGTGGCTGGCCAAGAATTTCAAGGATATCGTGATCAACAAGCTGGTTGTTTTGAATGCCGACCGCCCTTCCGCCTTTTCCTTCCAAAAGCAGCTCTACAGCTCTTGCACCGAGGCGGCTCGCAAGTACGCGGTCAAATGCAGTCGGTGATCCACCGCGCTGGATATGGCCTAAAACAGACACGCGGGTATCACCTGTTACGCCGGCTTTTTTCAACTCTTCCGCAAATTGGTTTCCGCTCATCACGCCTTCTGCAACAATGATGATGCTGTGGCGTTTACCGCGTTTTGTGCCCTGCTGCAGGCGTTCCACAACGTCTTTCATTTCAAAGTTTTCTTCAGGGACGATGATCGATTCGGCGCCCCCGGCCAAACCGGACCAAAGCGCAATATCCCCAGCGTTTCTTCCCATGACTTCGATGATAAAAGTGCGTTCGTGGGAAGATGCGGTATCGCGGATTTTATCGATTGCATCCAATACAGTGTTCAGCGCCGTATCAAACCCGATCGTAAAGTCGGTGCCAGGAATATCATTGTCGATCGTTCCAGGTACGCCGATGCAATTAAAACCTTGCTCCGTCAGTTTTTTTGCACCTTGGTAGGATCCGTCCCCGCCGATGACAACCAAAGCTTCAATGCCGTGTTTCTTCAGCTGTTCGATGCCTTTTTGCTGTCCTTCCGGCGTTTTAAACTCTTCGCTTCTTGCAGACTGCAGAATCGTGCCGCCGCGCTGGATAATATCCCCTACGGATCCCGCTTCAAGTTTTTGAATATTTCCATGAATTAATCCGTTGTAGCCTTGGTTAATTCCGTAAACTTCCAAGCCATGGTAAATCCCTTTACGGACGATTGCGCGCACAGCTGCATTCATGCCCGGTGCGTCGCCGCCGCTTGTTAAAACTCCAATTCGCTTCATTCTTTTCACCTCTAATGATGTAATCTAATGGCAGACAGGTATTGAATGGATTGGATCAGTTCAGTACTTTAGTATCGCCAAGTCCGCCCCTGAATATATCTAAAATACCACTTTAAAAACATGTTCTCAATCAATAATCAAAAAGTAAAAATTTTTAAAATGTGAGTTCTTGAACAATATGTGTCATCATATAATGAATGCGTTACCAATCGGAGCATACTTTTGATTTTTCTATAATAAAACGTTTAAAAGCCGCTGTATAGTTGATTTTTCCTAATTATAACGGCAATAAACCTGGAAAATAGGCTGGTTTAAAAAACCCGTCTCCCTTCCGGCCAACGCAATATTTTCCCCATTCCACACATGTTTCAGGTTCCGTTCTGCTTTTCCAGCATGTATCCCACCAATGTTGAAAAAACAAGGCAACCGTTTTTTCAGCACCGGTTGCCTTGTTTTTTACAACTGTGTGCGGGCAAACTGTTCCAAAGTGGAAAACACACCCATTTTGCGGTATTTTTCGTACCTTTTTTCCACAAGTTCTTCCGGAGACAGCGCCAGCAATTGCCTCAGCGACGCCTCAAGCACCTGTGCCATTAAATCCGCCTGTACCCTCGGGTCTTTATGTGCCCCGCCTTTTACTTCCGGGACCAGTTCATCGATAATGCCCAGTTCTTTCAGTTCCGGGGCAGTCATTTTCATTGTGGCCACTGCCCGTTTTGCCTGCGAAGCGTCTTTCCACAACAGCGCAGCGGCAGATTCCGGGGAAATGACCGAGAACCATGAGTTTTCCAGGACATGGATATGGTCACCGACGCCGATGCCGAGCGCACCGCCACTTGCCCCTTCTCCGATAATAAAGCAAATGATCGGTACCGACAGCCCGGACATCTCAAAAAGGTTGCGTGCAATCGATTCGGCAATCCCGCGTTCTTCCGCCGCTTTGCCCGGATACGCCCCTTTTGTATCAATGAAGCTGATAATCGGGCGTTTAAATTTGTCGGCTTGTTTCATGAGCCGCAGCGCTTTCCTGTACCCTTCCGGATGCGGCATCCCGAAATTACGGCGGATATTTTCTTTCGTGTCTTTTCCACGCTGCTGGCCGATCACGGTAACAGGAAGCCCCTTAAATTTTGCAATCCCGCCGACGATTGCTTCATCGTCCCCGTAAACACGGTCGCCGTGGAGCTCAATAAAATCGGTAAAAAGATATTGAATATAGTCCAATGTAGTCGGCCGCTCCGGGAAGCGTGCAATCTGGATGCGGTCCCACGGCTCCATGTTTTCGTAAATTTCCTGTTCCAGTCTGGCAAGCCTGGATTCCAATTTTTCAATTTCACTCGACAAGTCGACATCCGACTGCTTTGTAAATTCCCTCAGCTCGGCAATCTTGCGTTTCAGCTCAATCACCGGTTTTTCAAATTCAAGTTCATTTACCATTGTAATTCACCTGCATCTATTGGTTGATGGATATCCAGAATCCTTGCCAATGTTTCTTTTAAGTCTTGGCGCGCGACAACCGCGTCAAGCTGGCCGTGCTTGAGAAGGAATTCTGCCGTTTGGAAATCTTTAGGAAGTTCTTCGCGGATCGTTTGTTCAATAATGCGGCGGCCGGCAAAACCGATTAACGCCCCGGGCTCCGCCAAATTCACATCGCCCAGCGAGGCAAAACTTGCGGTCACACCTCCTGTAGTCGGATGGGTCATAACCGTCACGGCCAAACCTCCGTGGCTGCTGAACCGCTGCAGGGCTGCGCTTGTTTTCGCCATCTGCATTAAAGAGTAAATCCCTTCCTGCATCCGAGCGCCTCCCGAAGCGGTAAAAATAATAAACGGAAGATGGAGCCTGTCCGCTTCTTCAATGGCGCGCGTGATTTTTTCGCCGACAACAGAGCCCATGCTCCCCATACGGAAATGCGAATCCATAACAGCGAGGACAATCGGCCGTTCTAAAATATTCCCTTTTCCTGTCAGAACTGCTTCATTTAAATTCGTTTTTGCGCGGTCTTTTTCCAATTTTTCTAGATAACCCGGAAACTCGAGCGGGTTTTTGGACACAAGGACGCGGTCAAACTCTTCAAACGTCCCTTCATCAATCAGGCTTTCCACTCTTTCGTAAGCGGTCATTTGATAGTGGTAACCGCAGTAAAGGCATACTTTTAAATTTTTCTGCAGTTCTTTTGTATACATAATTTTTCCGCACTTCGGGCATTTCGACATGATCCCCTCAGGAACATCCTGCCTTGTTTTATCTGATGGGATCGTCGCATATTTCCTCTTTTTCGGTTTTGAAAAAAAATCTTTCAGCAAATATTACCCCTCCTTTAAATGGCACCGGCAAATGCCGGGCCGCCGGTGGCTGTAATGCCGGATGGGCCGGCATTTTGTATTTCTTGTGCACCGGCAAAAAGGCGGCTTTCCCGCATCCGCATTTCCCTTTATTTCCCAATTTCGGAGAGCTGCATCGTTTTTTTGCGGATTTCTTCCGGATCCACCTGGATGCGGGCAACGCCGGTTTCCATAGCCGCTTTGGCGACGGCAGCAGCAACAGCCGGGGCAACACGCGGATCAAACGGGCGCGGAATGACATAATCCGCATTCAGCTCATGCTCTTCTATTAATCCGGCAATCGCATGAACGGCAGCTTGTTTCATTTTTTCATTGATATGGGTGGCGCGCACATCCAAAGCGCCTCTGAAAATGCCCGGGAAGGCAAGCACATTGTTGACCTGGTTCGGAAAATCGGAGCGGCCCGTGCCAATGACTTTTGCTCCTGCCGCTTTAGCGTCTTCCGGCATAATTTCCGGGTTCGGGTTCGCCATCGCAAAAATAATCGGATCCTGCTTCATCGATTGGACCATTTCTTTCGTAAGGGCCCCCTCAACCGAAACGCCGATAAAGACATCCGCATCTTTGATCACATCTGCCAGTGTGCCCTTCTGTTTATTGTGGTTCGTATATTTGGCCACCTCGGATTTTACCTTATTCATGCCGTACGGCCGCCCTTCGTAAATCGCGCCTTTTGAATCGCACATAATGATATCCCGGACGCCGAAGTGGTAAAGCAGCTTAATAATGGCAATGCCTGCAGCGCCCGCGCCGCTCGCCACAACTTTAATTTCAGACATTTGCTTACCGACAAGCTTCAAAGCGTTCACAAGCCCGGCAGCCGTTACGATCGCCGTACCATGCTGATCATCGTGGAATACAGGTATATTCATTTCTTTCTTTAGTTTTTCTTCAATGACAAAGCAGTTCGGAGCGGCAATATCTTCCAAATTGACGCCGCCGAAAACCGGTTCCAACCGTTTAACGGTCCCGACAATTTCGTCAATCTCCGTCGTGTTCAAGCAAATCGGGAAGGCATCCACGCCGGCAAAGCTTTTAAACAAAATTGATTTTCCTTCCATTACCGGGAGTGCGGCTTCCGGCCCGATATTGCCAAGCCCGAGGACAGCGGTGCCGTCCGTGACGACCGCGACCATATTGCCTTTCATCGTATATTCATACACTGTTTCCGGCTTGTCGTATATCATCTTACAAGGCTCAGCTACACCGGGCGAATAGGCTAAACTTAAGTCTTTTGCATTTTTGACAGTGACCTTCGATTTGGATTCGAGTTTCCCTTTATGTTCGCGGTGCATATGTAATGCTTCTTCGCGCAATGACATGAACCTCACTCCCCATTCTAAACTGCACAATGGAACATTATGTGCTTTTCTTTTTAACAAGCCTATTAAACAATATAACATATTTATTCTTTTGAGAAAAACTTATTTCAAAATGACATTCCCTTCGCCGAGCAGCTGTTCCAGTTTTGCCAGGCATGCTTGATCAGGCCGGACCCAGTTTTTTTCCGGCAGCCGGATGGTCCTGTGTTCGCCCTCGTAATAAAGGATGACAGGGGAATGCCCCGGAAAAGCGCCAAGCACCCGTTTTACCTGCATGAGCATTGTATTTTTATTCGGAAGTGCGGGGATTTTCATGTATAAGGTTTGCGTATTTTCCCCATGGAATTTTCCGGCCTCATAAAGCTTTTGGGCAATGACTTGAATTTTTCCTTTTCTGGTTTCAACATTGCCTTCAACAACGACAATCACGTCTTTTTGGCATAACGGGCTGTATTTTTTAAATACATCCGGAAATACGACGCACTCGATATCACCCGTTTCATCATTCATGTGAAGAAAAGCCATGAGGCCGCCGGTTTTCGTACGGATCGTCCTGATATCAGCAATATACGCGCCGGCCAGGATTTTCCGCATGCCGACCCGGAGATCCCCGACAGGGAGGACATTTGCTTTTTCCCATTCCGGGCGGTACTGTTTAGCCGGATGCCCGGACAAATACAAACCCAAATACTGTTTTTCAAATGCAAGTTTATCCATCAAGGAAATCGGCTCTGTCTCCACATAGTTCGGTTCAATCCGGAACATTTCATCATCAAGGAACAAATCCTCCTGCTCTTCCTGCGGCTTCATGATTTCCGCGTGTTCAAGGGCGATGTCAATGCTGGCGAGCAGCACGGCCCTGTCTTTTCCAAATTCATCCAGGGCTCCCGATAACGTAAAAGCCTCTAAAATTTTCCTGTTCAATCCTCTTACACGCAGGACGAGGTCAAATAAACTTTTAAACGGGCGGTGTTTCCGTTCCCGAATCAGTTCTTTGATCGATGCATATCCGATCCCTTTAATCGCGGCTAAACTGTAACGGATGGCGCCTTTTTCAACCGAAAACGGATAACGGCTGTGCTGGATGGACGGCGGCAAAATCCGGATGCCCATCAGCTGCGCTTCCCGGATATACTGGGCGATTTTGTCCTCGTTTCCGATCACGCTTGAAAGCAAACTCGCCATAAAATAAAGCGGATAATGCGCTTTTAAGTAAGCGAGCTGGTAAGCGATCATGCTGTAGGCAACGGCATGGCTGCGGTTAAAACCGTAATTGGCGAAGCGGACGATAAAATCATAAATAGTATTCGCCGTTTTTTCCTCATATCCTTTTTTTCGGGCTCCATTTATAAAATGCAGCCTTTCTTCATCCAAAACATCTTTTTTCTTCTTGCTGACCGCCCGCCGCAGCAAATCTGCTTCTCCGAGCGTGAATCCAGCCATCCTGGAGGCAATCTGCATGATTTGTTCCTGGTAAACAATGACGCCGTACGTTTTTTCCAAAATCGGCTTCAGATCATCATGCGGGTATTCAACCGGCTTTAAACCGTGCTTCCGTTCAATATAAACCGTGATGTTTTCCATCGGACCCGGCCTGTAGAGGGCATTGACGGCGACAATATCTTCAAATTCGGTTGGCTTCAGTTTTTGCAATACTTTCCGCATGCCGTCCGACTCGAGCTGGAAAACGCCCGTAGTATTCCCGGAGCTTAAAAGCCGGAACGTTTCCGCATCATCAAGCTGCAGATCCTGCAGATGGATTTTTTTGCCTGTCCCTTTTTCAATGCCTGAAAGGATATGTTCCAGGATGGTCAAATTCCTTAAACCGAGAAAATCCATTTTCAACAGCCCAATTTCTTCGAGGTGATTCATCGGATACTGTGTTAAAAAAATGCCGTCATGTCCTTCTTGGACCGGGATCACGTTGGCAAGCGGCTCCCTGCTGATAATGACGCCTGCCGCGTGGGTCGAAACGTGGCGCGGGAGTCCCTCGATCAGCAGCGCCGTTTGGAAAAGCTTCCGGTTCCGTTCCGACTGCCCGATCCATTCCCGGAGCGGGGTGGACACTTCATACGCCTTTTGCAGCGTCATGCCGGGCTGGGACGGGATAAGGCGTGACAACTGTTCCAGCTCTTTTGCTTCCAAACCGAAAATCCGGGCAACATCGCGGGCTGCTGCTTTCGCGGCAAATGTGCCGAAGGTGATGATCTGTGCGACATGTTGCCTGCCGTATTTTCCCGCCACATAACGGATCATCTCATCACGCCGGTGATCCGGAAAATCGGAATCGATATCCGGCATCGAAACCCGTTCCGGATTTAAAAACCGCTCAAACAAAAGCCCGTAGCGGATCGGGTCGACATCGGTAATTTTGAGGACGTATGCGACCAAAGAGCCGGCTGCGGAACCCCGCCCCGGGCCTGTCAAAATATGGTGCTCCCTTGCGTATTTCATAAAATCCCAGACAATAAGGAAATAATCGCTGAACTGCATTTCTTTAATGATTTTTAATTCATATTCGAGGCGCCCAAAATATTCGCTTGACGGATCCGGCACACGCTCCAAAAGCCCTTTCCGGCACATGGCTTCCAAAAATTCATCTGCCGTCTTCCCGTTTTCAACGGGGAATTTCGGCAGCAGCCGCTGCCCCGTTTTGATTTCAACATGGCATGCGTGCGCGATTTTTTCAGTATTTTCCAGCGCCTCCGGATAGCCCGAAAAAAGCCTCTCCATTTCGTCCCGCGGCTTAAAGTCGTATTCATGGCTTGAAAGCCGCGGCCGGTTCTCATCGGACAGCTTCATCCCCGCTTTGATTGCGAGCAGGCATTCATGTCCGAATGCATCTTCTTTTTTCAAATACTTGACGTTTGAAGTGACAACTTCCGGCACGTTCAGCTTTTTGGAAAGCTTGTGCATTTCGCGGAGCACCATTTGCTCTTGCTCTGTCCCGTGATTTTGCAGAGAAAGATAGAAATCCGGCCCAAAAAGTTCCCGGTATCGGAGGGCGATTTCTTCCGCCCGATCCGCATCGCCGCGCAGGAATGCCTGCTCAATCTCCCCTTCCAAACCGGGCGTGAGGGCAAATAAACCTTCACTGTAAGAACGGAGCCATTTCGTTAAAATGCCGGGCTCGGTCCTGGTTTGGATCACGCTTGATATTTTTAATAGATTTTGGTAGCCTATATTATTTTTCGCAAGCAAAACAAGCGGGTACGCTTTATCCTGCTCAAAGCTGCCCATCACATCTGCCGTTAAGCCGATAATGGGCTTTATGTCGTTTTCCCGGCACATCTTGTAAAAAGAAAAAACCCCGTACATCGTGTTCCGGTCTGTAATGGCCAGCGTATCATACTGAAGCTGTTTGGCATATGCAGCCCATTTCGGGATGGAGACAGTGCTTTCCAGCAGGCTGAATGCCGTTGAAACCTGCAAATGGACAAAACCCATTTTTCCACCGCCTTTTCAAATCATTTTTCCGCACCTATGTATGTTTTTTATTATACATGTTTTACGGCAGACAAAAAAGAAGGTATGTTCGCTTACATAAGTGCGCATGTTGTCCCATATATTTGTTAGTAATGAAGAACAAATGGGGATGGTTCGGTTGAGCGAAGGATTTTTTCCCGCATTTTTTAACAGTTATTTTATCGCATTCGGGGTCATGCTCGGCGGGACGTTGATCGGGGGACTGGCTTCATTCATTACGGGCGAGCCGCTTTTGACGGAAATCTCGAAAATCGCAAGGGGCCTGCGGATTTGGGCGATCATTGCCGCAATCGGCGGGACGTTCGATACCGTCTACAGTTTTGAAAAAGGATTTTTGGAAAGCGAAACAATGGTGCTGTTCAAGCAGTTATTACTGATCCTGTCGGCCATGGGCGGCGCCAAAACGGCAGCCCTCATTATATCATGGATTACCCAGGAGAATGTGCTATGAGAATTCCGCCTTTGTACCGGAAACCGAGCTGGCAGCGTTTTATGGCCGGGTTTATTGTCGGCGGCTGCATCAGCTGGCTGATTTTTCTTTATATGTTCGGTGTAATGCAGGAAAGGCAGGCACAGATCATTGAGCGGCAGGAAAAAACGATCCGGGATCTGCAGCAGGAAAAAGCGATCTGGCAGGAAGATTATAAAAAGCTTAACCAAAAAAATGAAAAGCTCCTGACCATCCAAAGCATCGATGTGAAAATCAGCAACTATGAAAAATACGACATCCAAGATTCGCAAAGCATTTTTGAAGCGGAAGAAGATATTAAGCATGATTTGAGCCCGCTGATTGCCAAGAATTTAAAAACCGCCTATTTGAACAAAGAATTAATCATTCGGATGCTTGAAAATAAAACGATTAAGATCAACCACCGCCGCTATACGTTCAAAGTGCAGGACATCCTTTTTTACTCCACGATCCGGGTCCATCTTCATTTAGAGCTGGCGGATTAAAAGGAAAGGCAGAACAGCATTCCACCGTATCTGCCTTCTTTTCTAGCCTTCTTTGCACAGTTGGATCAAATCCTGCTTCACGGCTTCGACCACATCCCACGAATATACGGTTGCACCCGCCGCAAGCGGATGGCCGCCGCCGTTATACTTGCGGGCTAGCTCATTGATCACAGGGCCCTTGGAACGGAACCGGAGCCGGATTTGGTCGTCTTCTTCAATAAAGAAGCACCACGCCTTCAGTCCTTTTATGTCCCCAAGTGTGCTGACCAGCTGAGAAGCATCCCGCGGCGGCACCCCGAATTTTTGGATCAAATCTTTTTTCAGCACCACGACTGCCGCGCCATGTTCGAGGATCTCAAGATTTTGGTAGATATACCCCTGAAGCTTGATGACATCCGGCTCGACCTCATACATCTGGTTGAAAAGCGCCGTCCGGTCAAAATTATAACGGATCAGCTCCCCAGCGTAATCAAATGTTTTTTCGGTCGCGCTCGGGTATAAAAATCTTCCGGTATCGCCCACAATACCGGCAAAAATGAGCCTTGCCGCTGCATCCGTCATGCGTAGCCCCTTCTCTTTTCCGGACAAATAAAACTCGTAAATCATTTCGCTGACCGACGATGCTTCTTCATCCACCCACTGGAGGTCGCCATATGCATCATGGTTCGGGTGATGGTCGATTTTGATCAATTTTTCCCCGAGATTGTAACGTTGATCGCTGATCCGCTCCCGGTTTGCAGTATCGCAGACAATCACGAGCGCACCCCGGTATGTTTCGTCAGGGATATTGTCCATCCTGTTTAAATAGGCAAGGCCTGGTTCATTGTCCCCGGCCAGATAAATCTTTTTATCTGGAAAAGATGCTTTCAATATTTCCGCAAGGCCCCCCTGGGATCCGTAAGCATCCGGATCCGGGCGCACATGGCGGTGAACAATGATCGTTTCATACTGCTGGATGGTGTATAAAATTTCTGATTTCATCTTCTTCCTCATTTCCTGACAGTTTTGTATGGAATTCTCTTTTTCAATTTTATAAAATAGAAGAAAAATACTGACAGTATTTTTTCGGAGGTGGATTCATGCCGCTGCTTGCTGCCCTGATTTTTGCGTCCCTTTGTTTCTACATTTATTTTAAAATAAAATATGTGCGCACCCCTTTGACAATTGAAAAAAAGTATGTTTCCGCAAAAGCCAATATGGCGCTCGGATCCTTTATCTTCCTGTTCGGCTTAAACGAGCTCTTTTTGTATCATACCGGCATCACATACGTCATTGCTTCTGTTTTTATGGCGCTCGGGCTCTTTAATGTTTCCGGCGGCTATAAAAGATTGCGCTTTTACGGGCCGTATATGGAAAAAGAAAAAAATGGGATCCGTTCCGCGCAATGAGCGGAGGCCGGATGAAGGCCGCCCTACGCTTTTCTTTAGCCCAGCTCATGGCGCTATCGGCTAGTGAATTTCCCGCTCCCTCGCCGTGTTTCCTTTATCTCAGTTCGGGGGCTCGGAAGTTCTTACTCCAATAAGCGAGCGCCCTACGCTTTCTTATTACCTTTCAATGAGCTGGCACATGAGCAGAGCTTTGCCGACAAGGCTGCCGCGGCTGAAGACTTCAACATCGATTTTGGCAAATTTCCGGCCGGAGTCCAAAATTTTCGGGACAACCTGGATGGTGCTTTCCAGTTGGACCGGTTTGATAAAATAGATGGTCAAACTTTCAATGATGATATCGCCTTTTTTTCGCGAGCGTAAAAACCGATTGGCCACTTCGTAGACGAGCGTGGTGAAAACGCCGTATGAAATCGTCCCCAACGGGTTCGTCATTTGCGGCGTCACTTCAAACTGGTAATTGTCCGGATCTTCCGTTTTGGAGGAAGAGGCATCCAGCTGCGTTGTCACAATATTGTCGATGGTTTCCCCGACCTGCGGCTGCCTTTGTGTCATTTGCAGTTCTTTTAACACATCCTGACGGCTGACGATCCCTTTCAGCCGGTTAAAATCATCCACAACCGGCAAAATTTCAATTCCTTCCCAAATCATCATATGTGCAACCGATGTAACGCTCGTTTTTTCGCCGACCGTAATCGGGTTTTTCGTCATGACTTTTTCAATGCTTAAGCTGTTGTCGGTTTCCATAATATCCTTCGCTGTGATGATGCCGACAACTTTTAAATTGCGGTCGACCACGGGAAACCGCGAATGCTCCGTTTCCCTCTTTTTCCGGTACCAGTCCTGGACGGTGTCTGTCGTATATAAATAAGCCGTTCTTTCAATGGGCGTTAAAATATCTTCGACTAAAATAATTTCCTTTTTAATCAGCTGATCATACACAGCCCGGTTGATCATCGTCGCAACCGTAAACGTATCATAACTTGTCGAAATAATCGGCAAGGCTTTTTCGTCTGCAATTTTCTTCACATATTCTTCCGTATCGAATCCGCCGGTAATCAGGACGGCGGCTCCCGTTCTTAAAGCCAGTTCATGCGCGTCCACACGGTTCCCGACAATTAATAAACTGCCTGCTTCCGTGTACTTTGACATCGCTTCAAGCTCCATTGCACCGATCACGAATTTTGTGAGGGTTTTATGCAGTCCGGATCTTCCGCCCAGCACTTGTCCGTCAATGATATTCACCACTTCCGAGAATGTGAGTTTTTCTATGTTTTCTTTTTTCTTCTGTTCAATCCGGATGGTGCCGACCCGTTCAATCGTGCTGACATACCCTTTGATTTCGGCATCTTTAATCGCGCGGTATGCGGTCCCTTCGCTCACATTTAAAGCTTTGGCAATCTGGCGGACCGATATTTTTTCCCCGATCGGAAGCTGATTGATGTACTGCAGGATCTGTTCATGCTTCGTTGCCAAACGCTTCACCCTCTTTCTTTTCGTATTTGTCCCGCTTTATCGTCAATCCTTATGTATCTTTTTAGGCAGATTATACGTATATATTTCTATTATAGATGGAAAAAGGGTTGAATCGCAATGCAGTACTTTTCCTTCACAACAAAAAAGCCGGGCATTGCCTTCAACGGTTAACCGCCGCAGCTTCAGCGCCCGCAAACCGCCGAAAAAATGCCCGGCTGCCAGTTAAAACTGTGCAGCTGCTTTTGTTGTCGCCTCTAAACCGTCCGCGATAATTTGGGCGGATTTCTCAGGAAATTGATTATGCCCTTCGATAATGATTTCTACCGGATTTTGGATTCCCCACCAATTCAGTATATTTTTAACATAATTCATTGCCATTTCAGCGCTGCTGGCCGGTGCAACAGAATAGATGCCGCCGCGCGCACTAAGAAGCGCGATCTTTTTATCCCCTACTAAACCAACCGGGCCTTCAGCTGTATACTTAAATGTTTTGCCTGCTTGCGCCAAATAAGAAATATAAGTAATCATCGGCGCCGGCACGGTGAAGTTCCACATTGGAAAAGCCATAACGACCTTATCGGCCGCTAAAAACTGATCCAAATAACGGCCGACAAGTTCCGCCATTTTCTTTTCTTCCGGAGTCTGTGCAAGTCCCTGGCCCTGTTTAAAAAGGCCCATAATTGCAGTATTTCCGTAATACGGGAGTTCTTCCTTAAATAAGTCTAGTTCCGTGATTTGATCATTTGGATTGGCTTCTTTATATGTCTTTAAAAATGTTTCATACATTTTTACTGTTACAGATTGGTCCGCGCTGCGGTCATTTGCTTTGATGAATAAAACATCCGCCATTTATATTTCCTCCTGATGTCCAAATATTTAAGCCAAACGGATGATAAGTATGATCGGCGAAAAACACAAAGACATTATATAAATGAAATAAATTTTCAGCAAGCAATATGCACCGCAACAAAAAAGCTCTCCCTGCACAGGATGATTGTGCAATGGAAAGCTTTTTGAAAATTATAACTCGATCGCATCCCCGGCTTTCATAATTTTACCGTTTTGGCCGTCGAGCAAATCAATGAATTTCTGCGGATCCTGCTGAATGAGCGGGAACGTGTTGTAATGGATCGGCACGACTGTTTTCGCCTGCAAAAATTTAGCCGCAACCGCCGCATCTTCTGGCCCCATCGTGAAATTGTCGCCAATCGGAAGAAAAGCAATGTCGATCGGGTGCCTTTCACCGATTAACTTCATATCGGAGAACAGGCCGGTATCCCCGGCATGGTAAATCGTTTTGCCTTCCGCCATCAAAAGCACCCCTGTCGGCATCCCGAGATATATCATTTCCTTCTTGTCGTCATCCTCAACCGCCGAGCCGTGGAAAGCCTGCGTCAGTTTCACCCTTCCAAAATCAAATTGGTACGATCCGCCGATATGGAGCGGATGCGTGTTCAACCCTTTCCATCCTAAATAACGGGCAATTTCATTATTGGCGATGACGAGCGCATTCTTTTTCTTGGCAAGTGCCTCGGTGTCGCCGATATGGTCGCCGTGCCCGTGGGTCAAAATGATGACATCCGGACTCTCTTCTTCCACTTTCAAATCGGTTTGGCTGTTGCCGGTAATAAACGGGTCAAACAAAATCGTTTTCCCGCCCGCTTCCACTTTTACAATAGAATGGCCGTGAAAAGAAACTTTCATGTGTCTCCACTCCTTTTAAAGTTTGTCCACTTCCATTATATTCTTTTTTGAAGCCGTAAATCCTGCCTGAAGCATTCCGTGTATAGCATCCTATCCAGTTTTTTGCTATGCTGGTAATAGTCTTACGGAGGAGATGAACAAAATGAATCAGCGTTTAACACAACTGATGGAATGGCTGAATGTGGAAAATATCGATGCCGCCTTCATTACTTCAACCGATAATGTCTTTTACTTAAGCGGCTTCCGCAGCGATCCGCATGAACGGCTGCTCGGCGTTGCCGTTTTCCGGGAAAAAGAACCGTTTCTTGTCTGTCCTGCGATGGAAAAAAATGATGCCAAAAACGCCGGCTGGGAATATGACATTCTTGACATCCGGGATACAGATAACCCGTGGGATTTGTTTGCCAAAAAAGTGCACGGGCGGATCAAGGATGTACATACGTTTGCAATTGAAAAAGAGCATTTGAATGTGGAACGGTACGAAGCGCTCAAGCAGAGGTTCAGCGGTGCAACATTTGTTGCAGCAGAAGAAAAGCTGCGGACAATGCGCCTCATCAAAGATAAAAAAGAGCGGCAGATTTTGAGGGAAGCAGCCGCTTTTGCCGATTTGGCCGTAGAAACAGGTATCCATGAGATCAAAGAAGGAAAAACCGAACTTGAAATCGTGGCGGCCATTGAATATGCGATGAAGCAAAAAGGCATTTCCGAAATGAGCTTTGCCACCACCGTATTGGCGGGCGCTAAGGCAGCCTCCCCGCATGGCGTGCCCGGTTTGAACAAAATTGAAAAAGGAAACTTGATCCTTTTTGACCTCGGTGTTGTCCATAAAGGCTATTGCTCCGATATTACGCGGACCGTTGCTTTCGGGGAACTTAACGAAGAGCAAATCCGTATTTACGAAACGGTGTTAAAAGCAGAAGAAGCGGCAGTAAAAGCGGCAAAACCGGGCGTGAAAGCAAAAGAACTCGACCAGATTGCGCGCAGCATTATTCATGATGCCGGCTACGGCGAATATTTTACACACCGGCTCGGGCACGGGCTCGGCATCAGCATCCACGAATACCCGTCCGTAACCATTACAAATGAACTCGTGCTGCGGGAAGGCATGGTATTCACGATCGAACCGGGGATTTATGTACCGGGTGTTGCCGGCGTGCGTATTGAAGATGATGTTTGCATCACGGAAAACGGCGCCGAAGTACTGACAAAATATCCGAAAATGCTGCAATATGTATAAAGGGAAAAAGCACAAGCGGGCACCTCGCCGCTTGTGCTTTTTTCAATGGTTCAAGCTCCGCCAGCTGAATGCAGCAATTGGCATACATCAACGGAAGCCGGGCATGATACCTTATTTTAAGATGGATTTCACTTCCACATACGGCAAGTTGAGCGAGTAGGCCACCGCTTTATAAGTGACCTGCCCTTCCAGCGTATTGACGCCTTTTAACAGCGCTTCATTTTCCAAAACCGCAGCCTTATACCCTTTATTTGCAATTTCGACCGCATACGGAACAGTCACATTGGTGAGTGCGATGGTAGATGTACGGGCAACCGCGCCCGGGATGTTGGCCACCGCATAATGGACAACATCATGTTTGATATAAACAGGGTCGTCATGTGTTGTCGCATGATCGGTTGTTTCAAAGCTGCCGCCCTGGTCGACGGCAATATCCACAATAACCGAACCGGGCTGCATCGATTTGACCATCTCTTCCGTCACCAGTTTAGGCGTTTTCGCGCCCGGAATAAGGACAGAACCGATGACGAGGTCAGCTTCTTTTACCGCTTCCGCAATATTGTACGGATTGGACATCAGCGTCGTAATTTCACTGCCGAAAATATCGTCAAGCTGGCGCAGGCGGTCCGGATTTAATTCCACAACCGTTACACCCGCACCTAGGCCGACCGCCACTTTTGCCGCATTTGTCCCGGCAACCCCGCCGCCGATAATGGCAATCTTTCCCCTTCTCACACCAGGGACGCCGGAAAGCAAAATCCCTTTCCCGCCATTATTTTTTTCAAGGAATTGCGCACCAATCTGCGGTGCCATTCTGCCTGCGACTTCGCTCATCGGCGTCAGCAAAGGAAGCGAACCGTTTGGAAGCTGCACAGTCTCATAAGCAATGCCAATCACTTTGTTTTTCGTTAGTTCTTCCGTCAGCCCCGGCGCTGCGGCAAGATGCAGATATGTAAATAGGATCAGGCCTTCACGGAAATACCGGTACTCGCTTTCCACCGGTTCTTTCACCTTCATGACCATATCAAACGACCAGGCATCTTCTGCGGTCTCCACAATATGCGCGCCGGCTTTCACATATTCTTCGTCGCTGAATCCCGAAGCGAGGCCTGCATTTTTTTCGATAAACACTTCATGCCCCGCTTTTGTTAAAGTTACCACACCGGCAGGGGTCATCGCTACACGGCTTTCATTGTTTTTAATTTCTTTTGGCACACCAATCCGCATGAAAAAAATCCTCCTTTTATTCGTGTGTTATAAATAAAAACAGCAGTAACTTTCCCTCCTTTTGTTATTGTAAGAAAATATATCGAACTACTAGAAATTTTCTTAAACATCTATAGTGTAACAAAATTTCTCCGTTTTTCCCATATTTTTTTGCAATTTTTCTGTATCCCGCCGCCACGGCTCAGGCCGGGCGGTAAACATTCAATATTCATTATATTTCAAAACGATGCAGTCAAGCTTTTGTGGGCACTTTTCTTGTACAATGCAATTTGAAAGCGTTCTCCTATTTTCTTGGACTTCTTGCGTAAGCTCTCTTCAAATGTTTAAAAACCGATCAGCCCTTTCAAAGCGCGGTGAATCATCGTGCCTGAAGATTGTTTCATATAGGGGATGTTGTCACGTACATCATTTACGATTTGCTTGGTCAGCCTTTTACGGGTTTTGGTCTCTAGAGCCTTACGACCCGAACCGTTTGTTTCACGGTTCGGCACCCATTGCCCAAACCACGTTTTGACCTCCAACCGATCCTTGTCGGCAATTATCCATTGGGTCATCGCCTCTACACCGGCTGCACTCCAACTGCGCCCCTGTTTGAGGCGAGCCGCAAATTGGCTCATCAAGCCTTCCGAAGCCCCCATCGTGCACAGCCTGTGCGTGTCTATCCCTTGCGCTTCGAGCCACGCTTTATAATCCCGTAACGCTTCTTTATGATTCGTGATATACGCGATGAACGCCTCCAGCTTTGTTTCGCCTTCCGGTGTAGCCATCGTTCCCACGGCACTGTTCAACGGGATGGCGGGCCGTCGAAGTTGGCCGGACCTTTTTTAATAGACGAGGAGTGAGGCGTTCATTCTTGTTTGGTTTTGAGCAGATCAGACACTTGTTCGCGGTCCGGGGGCGCCATGAATTCGGAGCCGACCGGGTCTTTGACATGGGTGGCGATGATGGCGTCGATGTCCTTTTTCGTTTGTTCATCCAATGTAAAATCGAAGAGATCATTCACGGGTTCGACTTGATCGGGACGGCGCGCGCCCCACAGCGCGATGCTGGCGCCCGGTTGGTCCAAGACCCAGCGGACGGCGAGCGCCAAAACGGATTTGCCGAACCGCTCCTTGGCCAGTTTTTCCAAAGCGGCCACGGCGTCCAAATATTGGCTGTAACGGGGTTCTTGGAATTTCGGATCCGTGTTGCGCAAGTCGTCGCCCGTGAATACGCGCTCTTTGCTCATTTTGCCGGTCAACAATCCGCGGCAAAGGCTGCCGTAAAGGAGCGTTGTGAGACCGTGCTGCTGGCAGTACGGCAAAATGTCTTTTTCAATGCCGCGTTCGAACAAGTTGTAGGGCGGTTGCACCGTATGCAGCGGCGCCGCGGATTTAAAGCGATCCATTTGTTCCGGGGAGAAATTGCTGACGCCGATCGCCCGGATTTTTCCTTCTTTGTACAGCTCATGCATCGCTTCGGCCGTTTCCTCGATCGGGGTTAAAGGATCCGGCCAATGCACTTGGTAGATGTCGATGTAATCGGTCTGGAGCCGCTTCAGGGAATCCTCGGCTTCTTTTTTTATTCTGGCTTTCGTGCCGTTGCGGAAGACGGTTTCACCGACCCAGTCAAGACCTGTTTTCGTGGCGATGACGATCTCATCGCGCCGGCCGTATTCTTTAAGAGCTTTGCCGACGATTTCTTCGGATCTTCCCTGGCCGTATGCCGGGGCCGTGTCGATGAGGTTGATCCCCTTATCCAACGCCGCATGAATGGTAAGGATCGACTGCCTTTCGTCGGTTCCGCCCCACATCCAACCGCCGATGGCCCATGTTCCGAGGCCGATGCGCGAGGCGGTGATATCCGTGCCTGTGATCTTCACAAATTCCAACTCCGCTCACTCCTTTATAGAGATGTTGCCGCATAGACGGTCGCCGAAAGCCGTGGAACGGCTGATGCGGAAACCCGGCGTTCCGTTCTGCGCGTTTAATGGGAAAATTGCGATTTATTCCCTTTATTCATTATAGGGAATCGCGGTTCGATCTTTCAAATGATTGAACTTGAAG